>JAAUQL010000209.1 GCA_012033595.1 Cyclobacteriaceae bacterium
AAGAATAAATTATATTGATGCGGTTTGATAGCTGCTTTCGGAAGCTACTACCACTACTTCATCATCGGCATAATAATACGCGGGGCGGATGCCAGACGGATCGCGCACTACAAAAGCGGATCCCGATCCCGTAAGGCCGGCCATCGTATAGCCCCCATCAAAATCTTTGCAGGCTCGCCTCAGCAAACGAGTAAGGTCCAATTCATTTTCAATAATATCGGATACCTCTTGTTTGAGTATTTGTCTTTATATTTTCAAATAGATTTTGAACTTCAAGATCAAGAAAGTGACCAATCTTTCCATCACCGTTACGGTGTCCACTTTATCTTTTGGGTGCTGGCCCAGGTCAACAAGGATATCGAAAAGTTCATCCACATTGGTCATATTGAAATTGCCAGCCATAACCAGGTTTCGACTGCGCCAGTTATTTTGTCGAAGGAATGGGTGCACATTTTCAATGCTGTTGATGCCATGAGTACCATAGCGGAGATGCCCCAGCCACAACTCACCACTAAAAGCAAGATTTTCCTTTAGCCAGTTTTCGTCTTTAAATTTCTCCTTCCCAATCTTTTGAGCCTTGCTATATTTTTTGCCGATTTTTTAAAAAGAGACGCTACTGGTTGCGATTTTATAGAACGATAGCGGCTAAAAAAGCGAAACCCAGGCTTTTGATCAATCTTGATATTGGCGATTCCGGCTCCATCTTGGCCGCGATTGTGTTGCTTTTCCATCAGAATGTACATCTTATTCATGGCATAGGTAGGGCCATATTTATCGATGTAAAAGGAAAGTGGCTTGCGCAAGCGAATGAGGGCTATGCCGCATTCATGAAGGATGGAATCACTCATAAATTTGAATTTTCAGTTCGCCCGCTATTGGCCGCAAAATTTCGGCTAATAAGCTACAATTAAAGTACAAAGGTAATCCGATTAATCCATCCCATCAAACTATCGGGTTGTAAGAAAAGATAGATTAGAATGATAACCAAAATGCCGTGTAAAAGATTTCTTGTCAAAGAATTTTTGAGAATCCCTACCGGCTGAATAATTTCCTTCATGAAAAGGGAGTAGGGTATTTTGAGATAGAAAAAGAGAGAAATCACCGTATTCACCAGACCGATAATAAATAGGGCCAGCAGCATCATGTTTTGAGTTTCCTGATAGGTAGACCAAAGAGAACTGAAAATCAGAAGCTTAGCTATAAAGCCCGCGGTTGGTGGTAATCCCGTAAGGGCAACCATAGCAATTAAAATCGCGAATGCCGGAAAGAATGAGAGCCTGCCCAATCCTGAAAATGCAGTTACTGAATTAATTTCTATTGACTCTTCATATTGATGAAGAACAGAGAAGGCGAGGAAGTTCATCAATAGAAAACAGTGGAATAGAATAGCATAAAATGCAAGCCCTCCATGCCCAACACAGCTACTCCAATGAGTAAGAAGCCAGCCTGAGCCACAGATGAATAGGCGAGCATTCGTTTAGGATTTGTTTGTGCTAGCGCGGATAAATTTCCAATCAGAATAGAGACAATTGAAATGGCAGCAATGATTGATTGCCAGGGAAAACCAGACTGGCCGAAAAGTTGAATAGCCAGAACAACTTTTACTAAAACCGCGATGCCCGCCAGTTTAGGTACTACTGATAGAAATGCAACAATGGGTGTGGGTGCAGATTCATAGACATCAGGTGCCCAATGGTGAAAGGGTGCCGCGCTGATCTTAAACAGAAATCCTGCAAGGGTAAGTAGGGAAGCAATGAGCAAGAGGGGTGATTTAACTTCGATCAGTACATTTAAAAATTGATCGGAGGAAAAATCGAGGGTACCGCTTAATCCATAAATCAACGACATGCCATATATCATGCAGGCTGTTGCTACCGTTCCGAAAAGAAATATTCATGCTTCCCTCCGAACTTTTTTTATCAAAGCCAAGCCAGCCAGCATGTAAGAGCTAAGTGAAACTAGTTCAAGCGATAATACGACCATGACAAAGTTCATACTGCCTGCCAAAAAGCATGAGCCTAAAACAATAGCATCGAGTAATAGTATAAATTCGAGTGCAGCGTCATATTTCTTCTTTGTTGAAATAAGGATTGTAAAAATTCCACCACCCAAAAACAGAAGTTTAAAGAAAGCCGAGAAATCATCCAGTCTCATCATCCTCCAAAAGGCATAGGTTGCTTGGCCAGGTTTGGATAATGATAACTATTGCTATTAATAAGTGACCCATGCAATTGAATAAAGAATTGCTTGCCTATTTTTTTTGAGTATTAAGCCCAGCACAAGAGTTATTACCAGGGATGCGATAAGAATCAGTTCGGGTAACAAATGTGTTACGCTTTCAGAAATCGATAGTAATTGATCCTTCAGCTCCATGGTGGCTTAAGGCTTACTAAAATTTTCGAATGAGAACCATGTTCCGATAAAGTCGGTGGCGAATGGATTAATATAATTGAGTAGCAATTGTGGGAGTACGCCAAAGAGTATCGCAGCCAATGCAAGGGGTAACAGCATGGCATATTCTCTCCGATCTATATCTGTTAATGCTATTAAGGAATTTTTTACTGAGTATTTTCCATAAAACATTCGTTGGATAGTCCACAAATAGTAGCCTGCGCCCAGCAGCAGACCAAGTGTAGCGGTAATGGCCATCCAAACAGGTACGAGTCCATTAATTTCATGCGATCGAAACGCACCGAAGAAAATCATTACTTCGCCCATAAAACCTGCCAAGCCGGGCAGCCCCATCGAAGCAAAAAAGGCAATCAGTACAAAGCCGGTATAGACTTTCATTTTACTGGCAAGGCCTGAATAATTTTCTATCAGACGGTCCTGTGTGCGATCATACAAAACACCGGCAAGTAAGAATAGCATGGCAGAGATTATTCCATGACTCACCATTTGATAAATAGCCCCGGTAATGCCTTCTACAGTTGCTGATGCAATACCTAACAAAACAAAACCCATATGCGATACAGAAGAGTAGGCAATGAGTCTTTTTAAATCTTTCGATGCCTGCGGCAAAATGTTGCCTCGATGCTGCTCGAAATATTCCAAATAGCAGCGTTGCGGTTGTTATGGCTCGTAATGGTACCGATTTTGGTGTTCAGCTTGCCGGAACCGGCAATAAATGGTTTGTTGGCGAGGCACTTGTTCCCGATGCTTTGTTCTTCCCGGGATTTACGAAGGACGATGCCAACCGCGACATTGGCGATAGCGCAATAACCGAAACGCTTGGCCTTGGTGGATTTGCCAATTGCATCGGCACCTGCAATTGTTCAGTTTGTTGGAGGTACTGCAAAGGATGCTGTTCAGTACACCATGGACATGTACGAAATTACTGCA
>JAAUQL010000210.1 GCA_012033595.1 Cyclobacteriaceae bacterium
TTTGATATTTTTTAAGCGAAAAATCGAATCACATTCCAAACGAATTGCCAATTCGCTTTGCGTGGACTCTCTTTACTGGTTCGTTCAAATAATTCATACGCATCGCCCTGAATTTCTTCCAATAGATCAGGTCTGCAATACCATTGCAAAATCTATCAGCCAATTGGGGCGGCTTTATGTTCATGCTAATTTGAATTGAAGCGCAACTTTTGGAATTTGATTGTATAGTTGATTGCGGATTTCATTAACTTCTTCCAAAGCACGCTTACCGGAAGCTGTCAATAGGAAAATTCTTTTTCTGCGTCCCCCTCGTTCTTCAGTAGGGTCGCTCATTTTGGATTTTAGGAAACCTTTGTCTTCCAACCGGGTGAGCACAGAGTGTACCGCGCTGATGTTAAGACTGCGGCCTACCTGTTTGTCGATTTCATCCATTACCGAAACCCCATACGCTTCCGGAAATAAAACACCCACCGTAAGAAGTACAAGCTCCTCTAACTCACCCAAGTAATAACGCTTCATAATAAGTAATTAAGTTCTACAAACGTGAAAGTAATTAATATGTTTCACATTTGTGGAATTAATCGCTCGGTTTACTTCTTCCTGGAAGATTTTGTAATAGGTTGAATGAGTTTGGCCACCAGGCCTGTCCAACCGGTTTGATGATTGGCACCCAAACCGCGACCAGTATCGCCATCGAAGTATTCGTAGAAAAGAAGGTTTTCATTAAAGTGAGGATCGGTCTGCATTACAGAGGAATCACCAAACGCAGGTCGATTGCCTGCTTCATCCTTTTTGAATAAACACACCATGCGTTGTGAGATGTCATTGGCAATTTGTCGAAGCGTTAACAGCTTTCCTGATCCGGTTGGGTGTTCGACTTTGAAATCATCGCCATAGTAATGATGAAATCGATAAAGCGATTCAATGATTAAAAAATTTACCGGAAACCAAACGGGCCCACGCCAATTACTATTGCCTCCGAATATATAGGCATCACTTTCTCCGGATTGATAGCGCACCGAAAATTCGCTTCCGTTTGCATAAAGCGCATAGGGTTTTTCTAAATGAATGCGTGATAACGCCCGCACTCCGTAGGGCGATAAAAATTCGTTGGGATCAAGCATTCGCTTTAGCAAACGCTTCATGCGATGACCCCGTAAAAGTGAAAGCAGGTGTCTTTGGTTTTTACCCCGATTACCCCAACGTGAAATCAAGTTTGCGAGATCGGGCCGGTTTTGAAGAAACCAGTCTAATCGAGCAGTGAATTCAGGCATCTGCTGAAAAATTTCCTCATCTAAAACCTCAACCGCAAAGAGGGGTATTAAGCCTACCATCGATCGAACTTTTAGTTTGATTCGTTCGTGATTCGGTAAATGCAATACATCATAAAAGAATTCATCTTCTTCATCCCATAAATTCACACCCTCATTATTAACATTCGACATCGCCCCAGCGATGTAAAGAAAGTGTTCAAAGAATTTGGTGGCCAGACTTTGATACGTTGGATTTTCCCTGGCCAACTCAAGTGACATGCGCAACATGTTTAAGGTAAACATGGCCATCCAACTGGTGCCATCCGATTGCTCGATGTAACCCCCGGTTGGCAAGTGTGTGCTACTTCTGTCAAAAACACCAATGTTATCCATGCCTAAAAACCCACCCTGGAAAATATTATTTCCATGCATGTCTTTTTTGTTTACCCACCACGTAAAGTTGAGTAGCAGTTTATGGAAGATCTCTTCCAGGAATTTTCGATCGGCCTTCCCGTCCTGAAGTTTCCGATCGATTTTATACACGCGCCAACTAGCCCATGCATGCACGGGGGGGATTTACATCGCTAAATGACCATTCGTAGGCTGGCAGTTGACCATTGGGATGCATGTACCATTCTTTGGTTAGCAACATGAGTTGGTGTTTGGCAAACTCAGGATCGATTAATGCCAACGGTATAGCATGGAAGGCAAGGTCCCAGGCGGCATACCACGGATACTCCCATTTGTCGGGCATGGAAATAATATCTGCGTTGTGAAGATGATTCCATTCATTATTACGGCCGCGTTTTCGCTCGTAGGATGGCGGAGGTTGCGTAGGATCACCTCGCAGCCAAACATCTAAATCATAATAATAAAATTGTTTACTCCACAGCATCCCCGCTAACGCCTGTCGTTGAATCATTTGTTCTTCCGTATCCGCAATATCTTTTTGCAAACCAATATAAACGGCCTGTTTTAAAAATTCTTCCATGTCAGTTTTGGCCTTGACAGTATCAGTTTCCTGCGCAAAAATTTGATTACCCAATGAAACTGCGACAAATAAAAAAAGTGTTTTCATAATGTGTTTGAACAATAAGGTTGTTTAAAATACAGACGCATTTAATATAAAGTTATTCTCATCATAATTGTTGCTGATGACCGGATTAAAACAAAAAGTATTCATCAAACAAACTCGCATGAACTGAAAAATTTCCGAATTTGGTAACATGTTTATAATCGCATCACTCATATTTCTGGTTGCCGGAATTGGCCGGGGTTCAATATTTTATTATCAAATGTACAAGCGTCCACGTGTGGAAGCTGAAATTCAGAAAATTGAAATGAAAACCGGTTTTCCACCTTTTAAGAAGAGGGAAAAAGCTTTTGCCAGTAGTCAAATATCAGTTCAATGAGCATTCATTTGACAATGAAGAGATGGTTTTGAAAACCAAAGCACAGGTCATGGATCGCATTACCTGCTACGTTGATCCGAAAAATCCGAAAGACATTGAACAATTTGCACCTAAAAAGGATAGTTTGCAGGTGATTGCTGTTTATCAATTGGCGTTGTTTTAATGATGATCCACTTTGCATTGATGAACTGGCTGGACGCATAAAAATTTACACGCTCCATTTTTATCTGCGGAAGGTAAACATTCAATCGTTTCAGGAGGCTATTTCCTGTTTTCAATGTTAATTTAATTTTAACGGAGTTTTATGCAGATATTTAATAAATTCATACATTGTGCGTAATTGTACAATATTTATAAGCTCTTGTTAAAAAAATATAAAGTGTGGTCTTTCAGGTTTTTTACTTCATTGGCAGTGCTTGCAATGTCATTTTATGCCCAGGCGCAGCCAGCAAATGATAATCCGTGCAATGCTGCCACCCTCACCGTAAATACCTCCTGTACTTATACCACGTACACCAATGCTGCTGCAACTGCGTCAACCGGTGTACCAGCACCTGGGTGCGCGAGTTATTCCGGCGGAGATGTTTGGTTTCAGATTACTGTTCCGGCTGGTGGTCAGGTGACAGTTAATTGTATTGAGGGAGTAATGACAGATGGCGGTATGGCCGTTTAT
>JAAUQL010000111.1 GCA_012033595.1 Cyclobacteriaceae bacterium
AGCACGTAGAAAAAATTTTTCTCTAATAGAAACCCTAAGTCGAATCTGTTATAATGGATGTACTCTGGATTGGTACAAGAGACTTTCAGAAAAAAAAAGTACCACCCCCAAGCAATAGTAAAAGCAGTGGATAGCCCCACATCAGATTGCTAAAGGATGCGGTAAGTTGTTCTAAATATTCCAATAGGAGATTTTTAAAAAAATAAATGTTCGCAAAATAGCGGTAAAAACGTTGAGTAAAAACCAGTTGCTCACTTTATCGATATTACACCAGTAGCCTGCCGGGCGTTATGTAAGGGAATCAGTGATATAGTATTGGAATTGGATTTATTATTTTGCCTTTTTTGTAAATTGCTTTTCTGAAATTACAAAGTAATAGTGTGATGGAAAATTTATTCTTAAAAGGCGGCGAAGAAACTCCAGAGATCGTTTTTGACAAAGAGCAGTCCGAATTCCGTGTTACCGGGAAATCATATATGGAAGATGCCACGGCACACTATACCAGGGTGATCGCCTGGTTGGAAAAATATGCCGATAACCCTAACCCTACCACCAATTCAAATTTGAACTGGAATATGTCAATACCGCCTCTTCGAAGATAGTACATGACATTCTCAACGTGTTGGACAATATGCACCTGGAAGGCCACAAGGTCTTGGTGGAGTGGCATTATTACCAGGAAGATGAAGACATGCTGGACCTGGGCAAAGAATACGAGGAAATCTACGAAGTACCCTTTACCTTCGAAGAAATCGACTTCGATCGTCCCAAAAACCTTTTTAAGATTGATTAAGCCATTGGTCTTCGATTAGCACTTACACGATAACCTTGGCAAAACCTTTAGTTCCCCATCAATTTTGTTTTGTCAACAAACAATTTTTCAAGCAATTCCTGACCTGAAAAATAGGCAGAAGGATTAGCAGAGGAATGTATGATCCACCTGTAAGTCGGATGCTGAAAGGCTTTAATTTCTACATCTGCCTTGCCGGAATGTTGCAGCCTCAGCTCCATGGCAGGCGATACCAATGCTGCCGCCGGAACGTCATCCACAAAGTTGCTGTGGCTAAGCATCCTGAGGCTATTGAGGTATTGAGCCACCCCGGCCGAGTCGGCCTTTTCTCCTGCAACAAGCCATTGACCATTTTCTTTGCTCAACACAAAGCCGCTGTCGGCCGGATAGTGAAACTGAATAGCGGAAATTGAATCTTTGTTGGCAGCAATAAGCATTCTGTTGCGATAGCTGCTTGCATCTGTATGGAGCGACATGCCCATAAAGTTGTCGGCAACATACACTTCGTCTTCGTCGTGCAGCCTCACGTAGCTGTAAAATTGCTGCTGCCCTCGACCACCCATCATCTGTTGCTGTTGCATGGCCTGTTGGTCAAAGCCAAAGCGACCAACAATAAGATCCAGGGTGTTGTTGCCCCCTTCAAAGACCTGCACCCTGGTGCCGGCGCTATCTACCTGGTATTCCTTCCACTTCGACTGGTCTTTGGCTGCAATGCGCGATGGCTTTACCGATAGCAGAGTGTTTATGGTGCTATTCACACTTCCTCTTTGAGCTTCGGCGTATTTTCCCTGACCGATAGCCACTTTCCAGGTATTATTTTCTCTTATTAGTTCCAGACTTTGGCCATTGGCTGATATGAGCACTTTGGAAACTTTGGCAGTGTCAATGTCCACCAATTGGGTTCTGAAAGATTTGCTTCTGGATTTTCCACCAAAAAATTCAAAACCAAAATATACCAGCACCAAAGCCACCAGTATGCCGATTAGTTTAATGTTTGAAATATTTTTAAGCATAATAAAAAGTTTTTATCAAGAATTAACATTTAGCGAAAAGCGTAAATCCGCAGATTGCAAGGCAGGTCATTCCCCCTTCATCCAAATAACTTAATAATTCCCTTGTATCCACGATTGGCGCTTGCGGGCAAAGCGCTGCCTGCGATAAATGGCTATGCCGATCATCAGTAAAATCGGAAGGGCGAAATTACCATACTTGTATAAGTTGCGTTCTGTATCCTCGAGTTTCTTCAAAGGTCGGGAAGTAATGCCCTTTGTCCTTAGATCGATGAGACCCGTATCGTCAGAAAGCCAATCGATGGCGTTGCTGGCCAGGTTGATGTTGTCCGGGTTTACCTGCTGTTGCTGCTGTCCTTCCCCGTTGATTGCGAAGGAGCCATTGGCGATCACCACCAATTTGGAATTGCCCGACCCTGCCAGGGGTCCATCGGCAGCAAGGGCCACCACCTGGTTTGGAGCATTGAAGTCGCTGTCGGACCATTCCTTATTGATATCTATCAATACCGGAGCACTGACTACACCCGATTTTTCTGAAGTGAAGGCCAAAGGGCTGATGTGAATTGCAGAATCTCCGGGAGAATAAGTAAAGGCACTGACAAAGGGCAGTATCACCCCTTCCAGTCCTTTGGCCACCGGATGGTCAGTAAACTTAGAAACAATAGGGAAATAAGGGAATTGTATCTGCCTGTTGATTCTGAACATGCCACGTTGCTCTACGGCGTTTACCGTACCGCAATTGGCATCGATCACATATTGATTGTTCATGTTGATGCCCTTGCCCGCCAGCCAGCCTACTATGCCTATATCTGGCACTGCGCTCAGATACTGCGATTGAAGGTCTGTTTGCAGGTTGCTATAAGCCAGATAGATGCTTCCGCCGGTACGTAGGTATTTGTCGAGCTTATCAAAATGTATTTGAGGAAAACTATCTGTAGGATTGATGATGGCTATGGTTTTGAAATAAGCAGGTATGTCTGCCGTGTCCGGAATGGTGTAAGGTGTCACATCATAAAGCACCGCGAGTTGTTGTAGCACCTGAATCGAGGCATTGGGCGAAGGCTCGCCATGACCCTGGAGGAAAGCTACTTTTGGTTTGTCCGTGAGCGATATTTTTTTGATGGAGGTGGTCAGTGCATATTCCATTCCTGCACCGGGCTGTACCATTGGAATGATTTCCGTTTTTTCGCCCAATTGCAGTACAGCGCCCAGGTATGCACGTTGCTGTTTTACCTGGTCTTTTTCAGTGACGTTTACCATCACCGGGTTTATCCCCTTTTGCTGGGCTTTTTGCTCCTCTTCTTCGCTTTCGTTGGGATTTACAAATTCATATACCACATTTCCGCCGGAGCGGTTTTCATATTCGATCAGCAAGTCTTCAAAGTCTTGACGCGACTTTTGCAATTGCGGGGGCAGGTCTTGGGTAAAATAGGCCGTTACGGTGACCACCTCATCCAGGTCCTTCAGTATATCTTTTGTTGCTTTGCTGAGGGTATAGCTTTTGTCGGCAGTGAAGTCTAGTCTCAAAAAGACCTTGTTCGAAATCATGTTCACCACTACCAGAATGGCCAAAAATATTAATAGTTTGGAAATAACTTTACTTCGTTTCATCGTTCAATGTCTTTTGTTCCTATGTTAATTGTGCCAATTGCGCTTCGACAGCATGGTCTGAGAAAGCACCAGGCCTGCCAGGATAAAACTGCCAAAATAGACGAGGTCGCGGGTATCTATGACCCCCCGACTTAGCGATTCGTAATGCGTGCGAACACTCAGGTAGTCCATTGCATGGCCAACAATACCTGTGGAGCCGGAAGACATAAATTGGAACAGGATATGGAAAAATGCCCCAATGAACAGCGCGAGCAAAAAAGCCACAATTTGATTGCTGGTAAGACTGCTGGAAAAAATGCCTATGCTGATGTACATGCCGCTCATCAACAATAGGCCAAAATATCCGCCCATCACTGCACCATGATCTACATCGCCAAGCTGAGCCACAGAGATATAATATGGCAGGGTGCAAGCCAAAGCTATGACAAGCAGTAGGGTACAGGCCAAAAATTTACCGACTACTATTTGCCAGTCAGAGACCGCCTTGGTGCTCAGCAGTTCGATGGTGCCCGAGCGGTTTTCTTCGGCCAGCGAACGCATGGTAATGGCCGGTATAAAGAAAAACAAAGTCCAATAGCTGATGCCAAAAAAGACCTGCAGGTCTGCCTGGCCGATCAGAAAAATGGTGCTTCCGTAGAGCCAGGTAAAGATGCCACTCAGTATCAAAAAAATGATGATCATCAGGTAGGCGATGAGCGAGTCAAAATAAGAGGCCAGCTCCCGTTTTGTAATAACCCAAATACTTTTCATTATCTATTTATTTTAAAAGTTTAGTGGATGGTCGTCGTTTGATAGATGCCTGTGGAATAGACCAATATCCTAATTCGTCACTTCCCTAAAGACATCCTCCAACTTGGTTTCGATACCGGTGAGTTCCATCAGGTACCAGCCGTTTTTCACGCAAAGGTCAAATACTTCCTTTCGGGAATTAAGATCCGGTTTGCTTTGCACGAGGAAATAATCCGGTTTTTCCTCCAGCGCCTTCACCGACTCTACCGTCGCCAGACCGAGCAGGGATTTTTGGATGGCTGCCCCATTACCGGCCTCTATCTGTACTTTGATCAAGGCTTTGCCCTGAGCCTGCCCCCGCAGGGTTTCCGAGGTGCCGTCAGCCACGATTTTTCCTTTGTTGATAATCAATATGCGGTCGCAGGTGGCCTCCACTTCAGACAGGATGTGCGAGCTGAGTATCACCGTCTTTTCTTTGCCAAGCTCCTTGATTAGCTTTCTGATCTCTATGATCTGATTGGGATCGAGTCCGGTGGTGGGCTCATCGAGCACCAGCACCTCCGGGTCGTGAATCATGGCCTGTGCCAGACCCACCCTTTGGCGGTAGCCTTTCGATAGTTCACCTATTCGCTTGTGGCGTTCCTGGTTTAGCCCGCACATGTCCACCATTTTGTGTATCCGCTGGTTTACCAGCGACTTTTCCACGCCCTGGATTTCTGCGCAAAATTTCAGGTAATCGATAATCGCCATATCCGTATATAGCGGGTTGTTTTCGGGCAGGTACCCTATTTTCTTTTTTATTTCCTCCGGGTCTTTGTCCACATCCAGGCCTTCCAAAAATATCTTGCCCGACGTGGGTGCCATATAGCAGGTGAGCATCTTCATGGTGGTGCTTTTGCCGGCGCCGTTTGGTCCGAGGAAACCCACCACCTCGCCGGTCTTAATCTCAAATGAGATGTTGTTGACGGCCTTTTGTTCCCCATAGACCTTCGTCAGATTTTCGATGAGTATTGCCATAACTTGACTATGTTTTTTAGCGCTGCAAGTATAATAATGAGGAAATAAAAATTCAACCGTATCAAGCTACATACAAACCTGCCGAGCGACCACATTTGGCTTTTTTTGCCTTTAATCCCTTTTTGGATAGGGTTTTCCCATAGCAGAGCGCTACATTTTTTTGTTAAAAAATGTTAAAATAAGTCTTGGTTCTATATGTTCTATTGCAAAGCCTATAGGCCATCAGGGGGTATTTAATGATGTTTTTAAAGTTTGAGCCTCCCGTTATCATATTTTGGATCAACCTAAACGGACAGCAATGGCATAAATTTTGGAAAAAAGAACACAAACCAAAAAAAGGAAATAAAATGAAAAAGTTAATATTGAGTATAGCCATGCTGGGCATCTTGGTGCCTGGCTTTGGCCAAAACAATAGCATGGATACCCTCACCCGAAAAGAAAGAAAGGAGCTGAGGAAACAACAATCTATCGAAAATAAAAAAGTACTTGAAAAATCCTTAGCCAATCGCACTTGGGTATTGGAGGCTCATACTGTATCTGATCGATACGGCAATACAGTACAAACTTCTCCAAGCACTAATTTTATTTTAGTCGATGGCGAACAAGCGGTCATTCAATTGGCTTTTCCTCATTTCATAGGCTATAATGGCCTTGGCGGAATCACCTTCGATGACCAACTGGGTAATTACCAAATCAAACCTGGCAAAAAAGAAAATTCGGGTATAAACCTGTCAATGGATGTGCATGGGGTGAATATCGGCAATGCTTCCGTGATGCTCAGCACCAGTGCCGATGGCAATGCCCGGGCCACGGTAAGCGGCCCTTGGGGATGGCGCATTACCTATAGCGGAAATCTTGTGCCATTGGAAGAATCAAGCATTTTTACCGGACGAAGCAGGTTCTAAGTAGGGTCTAATAGGAGATATCATCAAAAAACCTGATTTTCCATTTTACTAAAAAGCCATTGGACATAAGTTAAAAATCCAATGGCTTTTTTGGCAGGGCTGTTGTAGGAAGCAGACACCTACTTGATGTGTAAATGGTAAGGTATCCGGCAATCTCCACAGATTTTTCCTTTGTATTTATTTACCTTCTTGGCTTTATTCGCTCATTTTTTGAGGAACCGTTTCTTGTCTAATTCCTTTTATCAACAAATAGAACGTTAGCGAAACTTCACCGATACCAGCTGAAATACCAACAATATATCCTAAAACAAGCTGATTGCCGGGAAATATGAAATTCCCAAAAGTCTCAAGTAAATAGCCTCCTGCCGCTGCAAGCATTAAAACGCCAAACACTTTCGGAAAAAGTGGGGAGCGATAGAGCAATATTCCCAGCAACATACAGTGAATGCCAAAAAATGCTCCAGCCAAAAGATAACCTGCATGATGTGCATTCATGAATAGCATTGTCCATGCCTCTTGCAGCTCAAGGCCCAAACCCGACATCATACCGCTGCTACTGGCAGTCTGTAATGCCAGGAAATGGTTGAGAAGATTCAGACTTGCAATAGCTGGATGTGCCAGAAGGCGGAAAATAGCAGCAATTGCAGCCATTGTTTTATTCACCGATTTCAGTATCTGATACAGCAATACGGAGATAACTGCATCTAACATGAAAGCCAATAAATCGCTTATCAGGCCAATTCGAAAAAGTGCTTCGGACGAAATAATATTTATCAGGGTTGCCTGAGGGTCATCTGGTATAAATATCGATCCCCGAACATATCCCTGGCTAAAACCAGCCAGTATGATTACCAGCAGATAGAGTAAACCTGTGAGCCTTGCCTTGTTTTTGATATTAGTATTCATTTTTCTTTTTCTTTAAGCACTTAGAAACAATTCATTAATCGGTTTTCGGACTTTTTTTCTGTCTTGAGACTTATCGCTTATCGACCTAAACCCCACCGTTGCAATCACCGAAGCATTGAGGCCCATTTCATCCAGGCCGAGAATCCGGTTATACTCATTTTTATTAAATCCCTCCATGGGACAGGCATCTATCTGCCGATCTGCACATGCAACAATCAGGTTATTCAGTGCCAGATAGGTCTGTTTTTCTGTCCAGCTTTTTTGCTCAGTGGAGTTCATATTCGCAATACTGTTTTTAATTGACTCACCGTATTTTTTCAGTCCCTGGATATTGGCAGTCATTTGTGTCTCAGTGACGAGTTGAATGTACTTATCGACTAGCTGATCGTGATCTTTGGTATAATTACAAAATATAAACAGGTGCGATGCGTCTGTAATTTGTGGTTGATCCCATGAGGCTTTGCGCAATTCCTTTCGAATTTCCTGGTTTTCGATGATCAAAACTTTGTACATCTGTAAGCCATACGAAGAAACTGATAGCCGGATCGCTTCTTTAATAAAGTATAAATCATTTTCTGACACCTTTCTGGAAGGGTCAAAAACTTTGGTGGCATAGCGCCAATTGAGTTTGTCTAACAGGTTCATTGTTTCTTATCTTTTATGTTTAATAAATGTTTTAATGATGAAGTCTTCCTGCATGCCTTTTTTGAGATAAAGTCCCTTACCCATATCAGAGGCCTGCAGGGTGACAAGGGTGGAGCCCTTCAGTCGTGCTTTATTGAGCATATGGATAAGCAATTCTTCAGCATACCCATTTCTACGCTGAGTAGGAATGATACCCATGGAATGGATACCAGCTGTGCCACTTTCATCGATGAAGAGCACGGCAGTCCCTATGGGAGCCCCATTGTGCTTGCCAAGGAAATAATCCACATTCGCCATCGTTTTCATTACCGTCTCTGCACTTATTTCATAACCAAATGCTTTGTGAAACAGCCGTGACCAGAGGTGTGCCGTCCGTCCATTAAAAACCTTTTCAATGGTCAATCGATTCGCATGATCAAATGATTTCTCCAGCGCTATCGACATAGCTACCTGCGTCATCTTCTCCTCATAGCCATTGGCTTTCAAAATATGCGCTTGTCCATCTATACTTTCTCCCCAAATGGGAACAGAAACTTCTTTGTGGTTCCATTTAAGCAGGATATCAGGTAGCATTTGTAAGCTCAAGGGCTTGGTAAACCAGAGTTTGTCGGGCCATGCACCACTTCCTGCAATGCTCATACGATATCCCCGTTCTTCTATATATTTTCCAGCCAACTGACCTGCGGTCTTCCAAAGGGCAGTCATATTATTCACATTTGTTTCGATTAAATCCATTTCATGCTTTGATTAAAATTACACCGGCAATCATTATGCTCAAACCCACGATCTTTTTCATAGTGATTGTATCTTGAGGCATGTTAAACCATCCAAAGTGACCTGCTATTGCTGCAAAAATGAGCTGCCCGGCCAGGCCGAATGTCACAGCCGTAGAAATGCCCACTCTTGGAATGATATAATAGAAGAGTGTAACGGCGAGGAAACTTATGAATCCGCCGGAAACCCACATATACACGGGTATTTCTTTGATCTCACTCATGGGTGGAAGCTGTCGGACAGTGATCAATACTGCAAGGAGTGTGAAGCTTGCACTCATGGTAAGCGCCGTAGAGGTTGCCAACAGCGAATTGTTTAGCAGCATACCCAGCCGGGCATTGATGCCGCCCTGGATCACCACCATGATTCCCACCAAAAAGGAAAGTAGAAGTAATGTCAGATTATTCATTGCGCATCTATTTGGTTTTTATTGGTATGGCCAATGGTCGCATGGGGGCGCCACTTGCTCCCTTTAGCTTTAGTGAAGCTGCGATAAAAGCAAATTCATACACTTCATCTTCGGCAAGCTCTTCAAGATACATTTGCTCTATGAACATCACACCTTTTTCTGCAAGCAGGTAGGTGTGCACGGGTACCCAGTTATCTTCTCGTTCGGGCGGGAAGGCTTCGAAACTCAAATTATCAGCCCCCAGGAGCATGATGCCCTGATCTTCGATTAGCCACTTTACGGCATCCAGACTGACGCCCGGATAGTTGTCGAGATAGTGATCGGCATGCTGATAGTACTCCGCCTGCCCGGTACGAATAACGACCACATCGCCCCGATTCAGCTTTGTTTGCTGTCTTCCAAGCGTATTTTGAAGGTCATGGGCAGTAATCCGATAGTTTTTTGGAAGCGAGCCAATATATGTTTTCACATCTATCATTACCCCGCGCGCAATGATGGGAGGAATGGTCTCCGCCCCCGTCTTTTTCCAACCCTTGTCTCCAAGATGCTCTTCCGGGGTAAAACCGTTCCAGATCATGCCGTTTAGGCCAAAATGATTTAGCGCATCTATGTGTGTACCCATATGGGTATACATAGATATGGCATCGCCCGTATAGCTCACCCTGCGATTCATCGCTTCTCCCAGTCCATTTGGATTGTCCACAATGGTACCGTGTGGAGTATGAGTCAGCCAGTATTGATAACCCGGATCCCCCAATGCATGGAAACTGGGCATTCCTACAAAATACTCGACACTTAAATCATAGGTTTTGCCTGACTTGATTTGCGATAGTATCGCAAGACGAGAAGAGTTGGACATCAGATTCAGAGAACCTGTTTCATCATCTTTTCCCCAAGGGCTTTTACCCACGTTTTCACTTTGTTGACCATAGGTAGTCAACTGACATGCCAGCAGTGCTGCAACGATTAAACTTGACTTTTTCATGATTTGAATGATTTGTTTGTACAAATTTTCAAACCATACAGACCAATTCAATTAAGGTATCTTAAGAAAGCTTTCCGGTTAAATTTTTCCTGAGAGCACTTAGGTGCTCTGGAGTTATCCCTAAGTAAGAGGCAATCATATATTGCGGGATCTGCTGCTCCATTACTCTGTATTTTCTTGTAAAATCAAAATAGCGCTCTTCGGCAGACTGGCTCATGGCGTTTATGGTGCGCTCTTGAAGGGCAACATATCCGTTCTGAGTTTTAATTCTGAAAAACCGATCCATCATATGGATTTTGTCATAGAGATCGTTTAGTTGATATCTATGAACTTGTAATACAGTGCTGTTGGTAATTGCCTGCATAAAAAATGTGGCTGGCTTTTGCGTCAGATAGGCATAAAGATCATTTACCCACCAACCCTCAATGCCAAATTGAAGTATGTGTTCCTTGCCGGAATCATCAATACTAAATAGCTTTATACATCCTGCTGCAATAAAGCGCATGTGATTGCATGATTCTCCCTTTTGAAGCAAAAACTGTTTTTTCTTTAAATGAACAGGTTTAAAATAATCCTTAATCATTTCGACCTCAACATCTGCTAAAGGAACAATCTCGCAAATATTTTGTACCAATGCTTCGTGCATCTCAATCTGATATAAATGCTTTCAAATTGTGGTTATTATACCAGTCGCAAAGTGGTGGAGACACCTTAAACTGCTGCCATTCAATTTACACCACAGTTTTTATTGCTTTCACGCTTTTCTAATGCAAAAACCAATTGCAAGCCTATTCAATGGTGCTTGGTGTTTTTTGAATTATGTATTTAAGGCCTATTGAAACTGTTCTGTACTTTGCGTCATGGTTTATGGTAGATGGATAATCAAATGTCTGGGGCTTGTCGAAAATCGATGAGAAACTATTAGTGAATCCGGTCTTAATCCAAAGGCCCTTTAATATCTTTCCTTCCACTGTTATATCTCCGGCCAGTAGATAATTATTAAATCCATTGCTCGTCTTATCGTCGTATTCTATTTCAGAAATTGGCACGGTGTCAAAATCCATTGTAGTTTTAATCTGGCTTGAGTAGGCAACGAAATAATTTATCAGACCAAGTCCAATCTTTAATCTTTCTGGAACTATAGCATACTGGAATCTTATCGGAATAGCCAAATATAAAATTTTTGTTTTGCCAACTTTCGAGTTAACCATCACCGGGGTTTCATTAGGTAAATCATCAATGTACTGATATTTGATTTCACCTGGTTGAAATACATAATCATCTCCAATAGATCCGGATTGGCCGATAGAGCCATTAGCTCCGGATTCTTCTTGCTCAATGAATCTAACTGTCGATTCTCGTTTGAATTGAAAAAGCGAAATCCCAATTCCCGAATTAATGGAAAATCTATGGTTTAAAGTTTTATTAAAACCTGCTTCAACACTTAATCCGGGTTTAACTTTATATTCCTCTGTATATTTTAAAGTATAGGGATTTCCATAGGTATCCGTGATATTGAAGTCATCGACGAACTCCTTTTTCGGAATAAAGGAATAAGACCCGGACAAATCCATATAAAAATCAACCTGGCCAAAAATAAAATCTGGAATCAGCAGAATAGCAAGCGTAATCAAAACCCTGTTTATCATATGTTTAAAAAATAAAGTTAATCTTCGACTTTTCATTGGTTACAAGCGGTTCCTTTATTTACCACACACCTAAAATGTTGAAGCGTTTTCCTTTCACATGATACCACTTTTTTGCTCAACCTAAAAAACGCTCAAAACTTCCGCAACCCCGATGGGCTGTACCGGGGGAAGCCATCTTATTCCTGGCCGGGCGGATAGCGCTAGTCAAATGTAATACAAAACATTTTTGTCTCAAATGCTTCTAATTGTTCGAGCCACATTAAATTTCCTTAATATGGAAAAAAAATTTTGCCGTTGTGGAGCGGGCATTCTCCGGGTGCCTTAAACACCATAAACTGGCAACAATCTTTACCCTTTATAGTCCGATTTTATACAATCGTATTACCACATGATATATAGTTATTAAATGAGTTTGACCCCATCCGGGGTTGAACAATAATAACTAAACGACATTGATTCGTATTAGTAGGAATTGAGAATCAGCGCTGAGCTTTTTAATCCGCCACCTGTGGCTGTTACGGTAATTTTGCCTTCTCCATTGGTTTTCAACACCAGCAAGCATCTTCCGTCACGCGTTTCTCTGTAATTGGCTGTGTAGGATTCTATACTCCATAAATCGCCATTATCCACTCCGATTGTTTTCGCTGGCCCTTGCACGTCAAATTGAATTTCTATATGCTGATCTGGAACAATAACCCCTACGGAATCAATTACTTCTGCAACAATATGAGTTACCTGGCTCTCTGCTGCGATCAATTCCTTCCTATTCGTGCTAAGCTTTATCGCATGTGGCGTACCTGCTGTTTTCAATATGTGTTCTGAGACTGGTGCACCATTGAGTTTTCCCAACAGCTTTTAATGCTCCTTTGGTATAAGGAGCCGTGAATGCAAAATAACCTTGTTTTTCATCTTTCTTTCCATTTGTTGCTACCAAGGTATCATTAAGATACAATGCTATTTCTTCGCAATTAGAATACACCTGAATCTGCAACGAATCTTCAATATGTTCCCAGTTCCAGTGGGATTTGACCACCGGCCAATCCCAACCATACTTGCCAACTACGCCACTTGCAGTCATATCCCGCACAACAATGTGCGCCATTGGTTTATCGCTATAAAGAGATTGTAAGAAATAGAAAAATGGCTTTTTAAATCCAGCGGTATTGATTGGGGCATTTTCCCAACCTTTCTGAGGCCAGGGCTTTACTGCCTCGCCAAAATAATCAATTCCGGCCCAGATAAGGTGCCCTATCGCATGTTTTTGGGCTTCAAAAAATGAATTTACAGGTAAGTAATGTTCTCCTCCATGTACTATTTCCTTCATGTTGTCCCTGGTGTAGTACGGCAATGTTTCACTACCCAGAATAATAAAGTCATACTTTTCTTTATCTGCTTTAAAAAATTGACTTTGATAGTTATAACTCACTATATCCATATTAAATGCAATTTCCCATGGCCTTAAATCAGGGTGATGGCCTGGTGGCTGTATGGCGGCTGTAACAGGTCGGCCAGGTTCTAAATCAGACACGAGTCTTTTTAGTCTGCTCATCACTTCTACGCCCAAGGGTTCTGCAGCTTCAACAACTTCGTTACCCAAGCTCCACATGATTACTGATGGGTGGTTTCTGTCTCGTTTAATAAAATCTGTGGTGTATTTTTTCCAATGCTCTTTAAATCCAAATGCGGGCAAAGGCACTGTCCACCTTCCATCAGGAGTTGTAAATGAATTTACCTCCCATTTGTCAAAAGCTTCTGCAATAACTAAAATTCCCATCGTATCGCACATGTTCAGAAGTTCGGGCGCGTGAGGGTTGTGTGAGAGACGGATGGTATTACAGCCCATCTCTTTTAAAGTTTTAAGTCGGGTGTACATTGTCCAGTTAGACACGGCACTGCCTTCGCACCCGGCATCATGATGAATATTTACACCCTTTAAGAAAACCTTTTCATTATTGAGGAAAAAACCGTCTTTCGTATAAGTTATGTTTCTAATCCCAAAAGAAGTAACATAATGGTCGATTTCTTCATCACTCACAAACACTCTATGCCTGGCTTGATACATGTATGGATTGCTTAAAGACCATTGTGTAACATTTGTTAAATCAATATTTTGCCTTAGGTTTAAAGAGTCTTTTATGGTTTGTGTTTTTGATTGATGGGTTGCAACCAGCTTGCGGTTGGCATCAATGATCTCGGTGATGATATAAACAGGTACTTCGTTTTTTGCCAAATTTTTAACCGCTATATCTATATGCACAGCGGCCGTGTCAAGTGATTTTTGGGAAGTGGTAATGTAGGTTCCCCATACCGGAATATGAACATCGGGTACGTACGTCAAACGAACATTTCTATATATGCCTGCACCGGAATACCATCTGTCATGGGGGAGGTCTGAATTGTCAACTTTAACCAAAATGGTGTTGGTGCTGTCTTTCGAAATAAATGAAGTTATATCGAAAAAGAAACTCAGATAACCGTGCTGATGATGCCCTACGTGGATATCGTTTACCCAAATGTCAGCATCCTTATAAACCCCGTCAAATTCAATTATCGCATGTTTGTCAATATGCTCTGTGGGTACTTGAAAGGTTTTTAGGTACCATCCAATTCCCCCCGAAAAATAGCCTCCTCTACCACCTGTTTTTGATGTTTCTGAGAAACCGGATTCTATGCTCCAATCGTGGGGGATATCTGTATTTTGCCATCCTTGATTGTCGTAAGTCGGTTTCTGGTTTTCGTTTAATAACAAAAATTTCCAACCATCATTAAAGCTGGAACTCACTCTTGTATTTAATTCATCCCTGTTTTCACAGCTAACCAATAATCCAATACTCACTAAAAAAAATAAGATTCTTTTCATTTGATTTTTTTTAATATCATCATTCATAGTCGTTTAGTGTGATCTGAGTTTGACTCCGAAGGAGTCGAATAAGCTTAACTAAACAACATTATATCATCTTTTTCCTATTTAAGGTCACTTGGCCAGCCTATTGCGTGTGGTGGTGTTGTCCGGGATATTAAGCATTTTTTTGAACACATTGCACTACATTTTTACTCTTCCTAAAAAACGCTCAAAACTTCCGCAAACCCGATGGGTCGTGCCGGGGGAAGTCAACTTATTCCTGACCGGGCCGGATAGCGCTATTCAAAAGTAGTACAAAACATTTTTGTCTCAAATGCTAATAACTGGATGAATCACTTTAAATTTTATTGATACGAGAAAAAATCTGTAAGAATAAAGCAAGATACTGGTGTATTATTTCAAGAAATGATAATCAGCGCTATTCAGCAGGCTTAAGTGCAATCATGAGTTTCGCTTGTGCCGATGTGGGATACAGTTTTATCCATCACTTGTACTGCTGGCGGTTTGGGGTGGAGTATCGCTCATTTGGATCAGGAGCATATGGTATCAGTTTTTTATTGTAGTCCTTTATTTTTATTATTCGGTTCTAATAAATCCCACAAATTGCCATATAAGTCTTCAAATACCGAAACCGTTCCATATTCATACTGGGTCGGGGTTCGAACAAATCTTATTTTTCTTTTTACCATTTGTTATAATCTCTCCAAATATCATCTGTAAAGAGAAAAAATCCGACCCTGCCACCTGTTTGATTTCCAATGCATTCTTTTTGTTTAGTATTCGCAGCCTTGGCTAGTAACAAGCAACATTCTTTAGCACCTGGAGGTGCAAGCAACACCCATCTTTTCATTTCGTCTATTCTCGTGTCTTCAAGGAGTTCAAAATCCAATTTTTTAGTATAAAATTCGATTGCATCATCATAATCGTTGACCAAAAGCGCAATATGTGCTATTCGTTGATACATTTTCTTCAAGCTTAATGGAAGATTGCTGGAGTAACTCGTGATTATAATTATACACAAAATGAAATATCAATTTGCCTCCGGTCTTTTTTAATTTTTAACCGAATCCAGGTGGGAGATCATAGCTTTGGTGGTTTTATCTTAGTTGCTGCCGGAGTTATGAAGTTAAATGATTCTCTCGGAATGACGGAAATTTTGTGTTTGCTGACCCGACAAAACAGCGGGGATGCCACGGATGTGATTTTGTTTTAAAATTATAGGCAAAAACAGACCTGAGCCTTATCCAACCGGCTGATTTTAGGTGTGCAGCCGCTTATATTTCGCCAGCATATTCGTACCCTATACCCTCTACTTTGTTTTTCACTTCAGCTAGGTCGATACGATCGCCACTCATCTTCACTTTTCCGCTTTCAAGATCGATATCTATGTTTTCGATTCCCTGAATTTGCGCCAGGTTGCTTTGTACATTGGCCTTGCAATGATTGCAAGTCATTCCGTTTACTTTTATGGTTTTCTCTGCCATGTTTTGTTCTGTTTTTTGTAATGATGTTTTATTTCTCTTCCAATATTTTTGTAAGTAGCCATTTATCAGTAATAATATCAATAAAACAGCCGATGTTACATTGAGCCAATGTGGTAAAAGGTGCGAACCATGCCCATGTGCGCCGTGATCCATGTAGGAGGTAAACCATTCTCTTGGCAAAAACTCATTTACGATGATACCAAACAGTATTGCTCCACCTATAATGGATGCCATGTAACTGACCAGGGTTTTGCGACCTAGTACCTTACCGATTACCGTGATGGTAGCGGCATTGGTAGCCGGTCCGGCCATTAAAAAAACGATGGCAGCTCCGGGCGAAAGGCCCTTCATCAAAAGCACCGCGGCAATGGGCACCGAACCCGTAGCGCAAACATAGAGGGGGATAGAGGCCACCAGTACAATGAGCATGCTTAGGTATTCATTGTCCAGGTAATTGATGAAGAAATCGTCAGGTATGAGCACGGCCATCAGTGCTGCCAGCAATAGGCCGATCACCAGCCACTTGGAAATATCCTGCAAAAATTCCACAAATGCATAGCGCAGCATGATGCCAATTTTGTTGCCTTTTTCCAGGGCAACTTCTGTAGCAGAAATGATTTCATTTGCGTTTTCCTTTGTATCAGGTGACGAAATGGAGTTGGTTACCAGTCCGCCGATTACTCCGGTGACCAGGGCAATGAGCGGTCTGATAATAGCCAATGGCAACCCCAACAGGGCATAGGTTGCAAATATCGAATCTACACCAGTTTGGGGAGTGGAGATCAGAAAGGAAACTGAAGAACCCCGGGACGCTCCATTTTTGTAAAACGATATGCCTGTTGGGATGACTCCGCACGAACACAGTGGCAAGGGTATACCGATGAGGGCGGCATTCAGCGTGGAGCTGAAATTGTCCTTGCCCAGGTATTTAGCTACTTTGCCTTTAGGGAAATAGACATAAAGTAGACCGGCAATGAAAAAGCCAAGCAGCAAATAGGGCGACATTTCCAGGGTTAGTCCCCATAGGGCATCAACATATCTTTGGATCAAATCAGGCATATTCAAAATTTATGGTACCAAATATTAAGATTTCAGCAGTGCAAAAGTACTATTTTACACATACTTTCTTTTACGGACAAAGTTGTGATCTATTTGAACTATGTGTCTATGTGGTTGCATATTCTCCAATTGTAATATCATGCTAATAACCTGAGTTCGATTTTAAAACAGTGCGATTTGATCCGTTGTGACACTCTCATATTTGATTGTCGGCTTTTTTGGCATGAAGGAATAAGCAATAAGTCCTGAGATCAAATTAGTAATAAAGTTA
>JAAUQL010000013.1 GCA_012033595.1 Cyclobacteriaceae bacterium
AATTATACAAGTTCATCAGGTTCTTGCCTGCATCGAGCGGTGGCTTTGAGCATCAAAAACATGGCACGGAACTCAGTGGCTGTATTGACTAAGATATAGGCATCGGCCTGGCCAAGCACCTGTGACGTGGTAAAAGCCCTTTGAGCCTCCATGATATCGTCGGCATAAAAATATTTTCTTGTGATTTTGCTTTAATAAAGGCTCCCATTCTCTATTCATCATGCTGTCTAGCGGTATGTTGATGGCGAGGGGCAAGTGCCAACCCTTGTAGGCTTCGGGCGAACGTACATCTATCACATTCCACTTGTAATAGTTGTTGACAATCTCAAAAGCCAGTTTGTCTCCATCAATTGATTTGGCCAAGGCCGCTTGCAGATTGGAAGGATCGTTGATTTGTGCTTCGATGCGTTCTGACCTATTGGGCATAAAACCCGTAACAGCGATGACCACCAGGGGAATCATTGCGATAAGCGACATCCTTAAGACCCTTTTCCTCGGTAAGCTGAAAGTGGTTTGATTGACCCTGGACTCTACCCAGGTGACAAATACAAAAATGCCAATAGCCGTAGCCGAAAGCATGAACGCAAAGCCAATCTGCGAAATGCCCATGAGCTCCGGCACGGTAATATCGCCCCAATCACCAGCTACATACATGTCTGACAACAATGGGTAAAATTCCATAAAAAAATAAACCCCAACGAACGACCCAAGCACGAAGAAAATACCATCTAGTTTGCCAATAGCCGAAGCACAAAGGCTGGTGCCCGGGCAAAATCCTCCAATTATAAATCCTGCCCCCATGATCAAGCCGCCAATGATCGCCGAATTTAAGAAGGTGGGGTTGATATAAACCAGGCTCATGTCCAGCAAACCAAAATGAGCAAAAGCAAGCACGCCGATCATGGCGGTGATGCCAGCGGTAAAGAACACCTTGAGCACCACAAAATTGTACCCATAAAACAAGCCTACCAGCTTTTTGGAATTGGAGAAACCCGCCTGCTCCAATATAAACCCGAAGCCAACACCGAGGATCAGGGCGATGATTAAGTCGAATTCGTTGCTGATAATTATTGGCACCAAAGGACCCATAGTATCTGTAGTTTAATAAGTTATATCCAAATTTTTCTAAAAAAATATGCCAGAGCATACGCAGCGCCAAAAATGGCCATCATGGTGAGAATGCCTCCAAACGACATTACCGCCATGCCACTGAGCGCTGAGCCACTTGTGCATCCACGGCCAAGTTGTGACCCTAAGCCAAACAAGATTCCGCCCAAACCGGCCAGAAGCAGCCTGGTCTTGTTGGTGATCTTATAGCCTTTGTCGATTTTGAAGCCCAACCTGTTGGAAATGATGCCTGAAAAGAATGCCCCGATCACCACGCCAACAATCTCAAAAAACAACCAGCTTTTGAGCGGGCTGTCCGGACTGGCTGCATACTGCCGGTAGTATTCGCCACCCGCCCACTGATCGGGCTGAAAGGTTTTAACCAAAAGCAGCACCATCGACTTGACACCTCCACTCGCTCCAAGTCCCCTGCCTGTGATATAGATGGTGACCAAGAGCAATATTCCCAACAGAAATCCGGCTATATACGGATTCATGTATGGACGCATAACTTCTTCTTGCTTTTTCATCTTTTAAAATTTTACTGTTCAGGCTGCTATCGAATCTTTTTCTTTCTTTACTTTTTTGTCCGTTTCCGGCTCATCGACATCTTCCAGTTCTTCATAGCCGGTAATCATCGCCTTGATGTTGGAAGTAAGCGTCCGCCCTGTAGTGGTCATGTACACATGCACTATCAGAAAGGTAATGAGCATGAAGGCACCAAACGTATGCCCGATGGCAATTACATCCAATGGAATTTTTCCGATGATTACCATGCTGTTTGCATCCACTTGTTTGTGAAGCATATACAGTACCCCGGTAATGACCACCAGAGGGATAAGCACTATTTTGAAGCTCAGGTAGGTGAGAACCTGCAGTGGATTGAGCTTTTGCAGGGCTGTTTTGCGGGTTGGGTGTCCTTCTTTGTTAAATATCCCCACGGTATAGTATCGTATTTGGGCTTTCAGGTTTTTAAAAGAAGGGATGTATTGCTTCCACTCCCCGGTGGTGAAATGCCAGAATATGGCAAATACGATAAGTGCCAGCAGCAGATATGCCGCTATTCGGTGGTACATAACGGCCTTTTCAAAACCAAACACATGAATGGAATCGTGTACCTCAAAACCCGTTAAACTCAAGAACATAATCAGACTGGCCTGCGACCAGTGCCAGAATCGCTCGAAACGCTTATAAATATATTCCTTTTTCATAGCTGTATTTTTTTCTACCTCCCTGTCTATTCCCCATGCTGTCGTTTCAATATTTTATTCTCCGGTTTCCAATTTTGCTGCTTTTTCCAATTTGATGTTTGAAAAAACCTGGCAAATCCATGGATAAAGATGCCTGCCAGGGCCAGTATAATGGCATACCTGCCAATTTTGTCCAGTATGGCGTGTTTGTCTCTGCCAGGCATATAAAAATCGTCGAGTCCGGCCAGTCGACTATTGGTACTATTGTGGCATTCGGCACATGAAACTGCCTGCTCCTTAGGAGCCACCATATGGTTGATGGGCCAATACATTTCTGTCTGCACAAAACCATACTCGCCACTGTAGGGCAGTCCGATGCGCTTCATACCGGCTGCGGCGGCATCATTCCAATTGAAGTCCACCCAATAGGCACTGTCGCCCGAGTCGAAGGAATAAAGCTTTGGCTGAATGAGCATCTTATACTTTTTGTCGTAAATCTGGTCTCCGCGATGGATTTTAACGGGAACGATCTTCGACTCCGGGTCGCTGTGGGAGCCAATCAGCTGATTCATGGTCACTATTTTGCTGTCGTCGATGGTGTCACCGAGCAGATAGTGGTCGGCATTGCCATTGAACCACACATAGTCAGGCTGTATGTTTTTGTCCCATTCAAAACTGCCTTTTATCGACATATAGGTGTGGTTGCCCAGGCTGTCTTCTTCTGTAAAAGCCAGTCCATTTTCCAGTCGACCGGCCTCAGACCATTTCCAGTTCATTTTGGTAGAGTTCACTTTGGCATATGTAGGAATATGGCATGCCTGGCACGAAACTTTGGCGGTATGGGTATTAAGCAACTGTTCGTGATGAGGCGTATTGCTATGGCACGATTCGCACGTAGCGCGGTTTACATTGTTGGAAGACACCGAGTACAATTTGCCACTGATATCGTGGTTTTGGGTGGTGTGGCAAGCGGTGCATTCCATGTCCATGCCGCCGGCAGTCATGTGTACATCTACTTCGCGGTCGCAGCCGATAATGCCCTCTTCCAGGTCTCCGTGCTTCACATTGTTACCTCCACCGCTGTAGAAGTGGCAAGCACCGCAATTTGCCTTCTGGGGATTCCCGACGTGTTGAGCGACTTCGGTAAGGTTTACCTCCCGGTCGGGGTAGCCGGCCAGTGAAGTTCCTTTGATATACAACTCGCTATTGTCGTGGCATACCATGCAATCGACATTTTTTTTATTTTCAAAATCGAATTGATCATCGCTCATCCCAAAGCCTATATGGCATTTGGCGCAAGCCTGTTCGTTGCTTTCAGCACCAATGCAGAAGTTGTTGAGGATATTTTTTTTGCCAATGTTCTTAATGCCCCGCCCTTCGATATAGGAAACCCGCTCCCAGTTCCAATGTGCCGAGGCCATAATTTCTTTATGCGTACCATTGTGGCATTCGAGACATGCCATGGTAACTTCCTGTGGCGAGGTAAATTTTTGTTGCAACGAAGTGAAGAGGCTATGATCGACCGAAGCAGTATCCTTGATGGCGTACTTATTTTTGAGCACCTCCAGCTTCAGGTTTGGCTCTGGCTGCTGGTGAAAGTAGTTGATGGCCAACAACGCGACGAAAGCTACAACAAAGACAAGGATGATATTCCTTGCCATTCTTATCGACATCTTATCCATACTAAAATCGTCTTTTAGTTTTACTTTACGTCAAAGTTAAATCCGCCAAAAACGACTTATATGACTTTCGTCACACAGGAAATTTGCTGCTCTACAAAATCATATTTTGCACTTTTTGAATATTTATATTTTAATATATTAACTTTTTGAAGTCCCAATCAACATTATCAATTTTCATGTTTGTACTTATACAATAATTTACTTTGAAAGATATGGTCAGCAGAACGCCATAAATGGTCGATTTACATGACCATAATCATATTCTGAGACAGCTTTTTTTTTGCGAGAATTATTATTCCCCCGCAGAAATGTGAGCGCTTTCTTTGCAGATTTGAATTCAAGACAGCTTAGCAAAGACTCACCTTCGCACTACTGAAATCGCATTTATGCCATCTGTACCTGGTAATCCTCCAAATCGCAAATTATGGATAGGGCGGCGAAGGTAAAGTTAATCATATTGGCTTCAACAGGAAATGAATATCCCGGTAGGCTAAGGGCAAAGTATCCCCTCATTCAAAATACTTTTTCCACCACCATTGAAATACGATCAAAGCCCAAATGGTCGCATGAGCATCGCGGGGATTCATGGAAAACAGTTGCTTTTTAAGTGCCCCAATGGCCTTGGGATCAAATATTTGCTGCTGCTCAATAAAGCGGTCGCCGAGCAAATCGTCCGCTATCAGCGATTTCAACCCTCCTCTGAACCACTTGAGCAAAGGTACCTCAAAGCCCTTTTTTGGTCTGTTGTACAATTCTGCCGGTAGCATATCTCTAAACGCATCCTGCAATATTCTTTTGCGGATATGGGGGTTGATTTTGGAAGAAACCGGCAAAGAAAATACGTAATCGACCACCTGGTGATCGAGAAAAGGTACCCGCACTTCTAAGCCATGAGCCATCGACATGAGATCAACCTTGCGCAGCATGTCGTTGGGCAATACCAATTGCATATCGGTAAGCAGCAATTCATTGAAGTCCTTTTCTGAAGAAATGGAGCTCAATAAACCGCGCTTCGCGGCAAAATATGCGCTTTGGTTCAGTGCTGCCTTGGAGTTTGGATGTAGCAATCGCAAGGCCTGATCTTCGGTAGCCAAAGTGGCCCATGCCCAATAGCGGTCTTTTTGCCTGAGCTTTAGTCCAAGGCCATATTTTTCCGCTTGCCTGATTTTATTGGAGATGGAGCCATTTCTCGATTTGGGGATATGCCGCAGCCATGGCCCAAATGTTTTTATCAACGCGTTGAACCCCCCGGGCGTCATGGCTTTGAGGTGTGCCGAATGCTTGTTGTATCCTGAAAAAAGCTCATCGGCTCCATCACCAGACAAAGCCACCGTGACATGTGATTTTGTTCTTTTACTTAAAATATAGGTAGGAATGGCTGAGGAATCGGCAAAGGGCTGGTCTATGGTATCGAGGATTTCGAACAAATGCTCATACAGATCGTCGTTGGTAAGGGAGAAAACGGTATGGTTGGTCTGGAACCTTTTGGCCACCAGATTGGCGTAGTGTGTTTCGTCAAAAAAAGGCTCGTCGCGATAGCCGATACTAAAGGTGCACAGGTCGGCTTTGTGCTGCCTGGCGATGCCCGAGATAATCGACGAATCTATTCCCCCACTCAAAAATGTACCCAGGGGCACATCGGCCACCAGCCTGCGCTGCACAGACTCCTCTACCAGTGTGCGCAAGTGAGTTTGTTGCCGGGCATAGCTTTCCTGATTTTGCGACACATTTTGTGCCTCGTATCCGATGCTGTAATATGCGCTGCTCGTATATCCCTGAGCCGAAATATGAGCAAAAAATCCTGGCGCCAACATTTTTACCCCGGCAATCATAGTATCTGGGGCAGGTGTATAATTGAGCTGCAAATAGCTATAAAGTGATTGGAAATCCAGCTGTTTTTCTATGCCATATGCAAGAATGGAATGCATATCGGAGGCAAAAAGCAATTTATCATCGTCATGGTAGATGTACAGTGGCTTAATGCCAAAGCGATCGCGCGCCAAAAAGAGCGAATTTTCGAGCTCGTCATAGATTGCAAACGCAAAAAATCCATTGAGCTTCTCCAGGCATTGTGTTTTGTATTTGATGTATTCATATAGTAAGACCTCCGTGTCGGAAGTAGAACTAAATGCAATGCCATCGTTGAGCAAATCTTCCTTTAGCAATTTGTAATTATATATTTCGCCATTGAAAACGATGGTGTATCGGCCGGAGGCATCTTTCATAGGCTGTGCGGCGAGGTAGCTCACGTCAATGATCGAAAGCCGCCGGTGGCCCAGGCCAATGTGGTCATTCATCCATACCCCCCGTGCATCCGGACCGCGCCTGGCGATTTTGTCGGTAGCATTGGGAAGATTGATCATGTGCATTTTGCCAACTAGGTTTTTGGCATAAATTCCGGTAATTCCACACATTTTTGTTGGGGATTTTTATTAAAATAAATGATCTGGCAAACGGAAGGCAAATATAAGGGTTATGATGGTGCTGGCGGAAGTAATGACAAAAATACCGGGTTTAAAAAAAACCATTTACCACAGAAATCCGAGAGTTGAAGTTCCCCTTTTAAACCAAGCCATATTTAATGTCAGACGCGCGCCCGCCTGGAGGCGTGATGTTGGAATTTTCAAAAATTTATCCTAACTGACCATTAAAATTCCCCGGAAAAATAAACCAAGGATCACTTTCTGCTTTTTGGCCTCCACAATCTCCGATTATTACCATTCATTTTCAGATATTAGCCCTTTGAATAATTAAATATCGATATGAATATTCTCAAGATCGAAGCCTTTTCGGGCTTAAGCGGAGATATGTTTCTCGGAGCCCTTACCGAATTGGCTGATGCTTATGATGAAATCGCGCAATTGCCGAAGCTGTTGCATCTGGATAAGGTAGAAGTGAAAATTACCCATGTAGAAAAGGCAGGAATAGCATGTCGGCATATCAAAATCCTGGACAATAATGAATATTATGATCAAAAACCCATACAGGCGCAGCAAGCCGTCTTCGAACCAGGAAAATCGCAATTTGCCCTGGCACCGAAAAAACCGCACCATCATCACAGGCATCTGCAAGACATAGAAAAGATCATAGATAGCGGAGAGCTTAGTGATGGTGCCAGGCAGATAGCCAAAGAGATCTTCCACATTCTGGGTAAAGCCGAAGCTAAAGTGCATGGAGTAGATATCAATACCATTCATTTTCATGAAGTGGGCGCCATAGATTCTATACTGGATATTGTCGGCACGGCCCTGCTGCTAGATAAATTGAACATTCGTTCGGCTGTGTCTACTGCCATTTGCACGGGTCATGGATTTGTAATGGCCGACCACGGGCGCATGCCCATACCTGCCCCGGCCACCAAAGAATTATTGCTCGATATGCCCACCTATGCAGGGACTGAGCGGGGGGAAATGACTACGCCGACCGGTGCGGCTATTCTACGGTTTCTACAGCCAACATTTGACATACCAGCACTTGTAGAGAAAAAAACCGGCCACGGGCCGGGGGAGAAAAATTTTGCTCACCCCAATGTACTCAGACTTAGTCTGTGTGAAACGGACACTGCCAGGAAGGACGAGCTATTTATGCTGGAAACCAATATCGATGATATGTCATCTGAATTGCTGGGCACTGATTTTCAAGCCGGGCTATTGAAGGCCGGAGCCGTGGATTTCTACTTTACACACATTTTAATGAAAAAAGGCCGACCGGGGACGCTCATTTCTATATTTGCCCACAGGCATATGGTAGATACCATCAGCAGTTTTTTACTGGAAAACACCAGCACCATAGGTGTTCGCTACTACCCGGTGCACCGACAGATTTTGAGCCGCTCCTTAAAGTCCGTCAAAACTTCCCTCGGCGAGGTGGATGTAAAAGAAGTGATATTGCCCTCGGGCAAAAAGCGCCTGACACTGGAATATGATTCGTGTAGTCAAATTGCCAAAAAACTACAGATACCTGTCGCTGAGGTATTTGCACAACTGAACAAAGAAATTTAGGGAATGGTATCAGTAGAAGCTGATCATGAAATGATGGAAAATTATGGAATCAAGAATAGTATTGGACATCAATGTAACAGCACCTGTTTTTAACCTGATTGATATATTTGGCAGCCGGGTAAATTTGGCCGAATATAAAGGTAAGCGGGTTTTCATTGCTTTTTTCAGACATGCCGGTTGCCCGTTTTGCAACCTGCGGGTGCATGTGCTTCAAAAGAAATATGATGTGCTAAAGGCCAAAAACATGGAAATGATTTTCTTTTTTGAATCTACTGAAAAAGTGCTTTTGTCAAGCACGTTTCACAGTGAGGTATCTCCCATTCCGCTGATTGCTGATCCGGAAAAATCTGGTACCAAACCTATGGTGTCGAACATTCTGCGGCCAAGTCGGCATTCAGCCATTTGACTTCCTTCATCCAAACGGCGATTAAGGCCAAAATGAAACATTTACCTATGCATATGATGGCTGGAAAGGAATCGATCAGCACCATGCCGGCTGAGTTTCTGCTGGACGAAAACCTTATCATCCGCAAAGTTCATTATTCCAATGGATTGAATGATCGTATGTCATTGGAGCTTATCATGGACTTTGCATCCCGCCAATAAACTGGCTTTTAAAATAAAAAACCTTCTGAATTTTGAGATCAAGAAGGTTTTTTATGAAAAAAAATCCGCTTCCCTATTTCTCATTTATTGGCTTGCCAATGGTAGCCAATATACCTCCATCTACATATAGTATATGACCATTGACAAAATTAGAGGCATTTGAAGCCAAAAAGATAGCCGCTCCCTGCAAGTCGTCCGGATCGCCCCATTTGGCAGCCGGAGTCCTGTTCAGAATGAAATCATTGAACGGATGTCCATCTACTCGTATTGGTTCTGTTTGAGAAGTGGCAAAATATCCGGGTCCGATGCCATTGATCTGAATGTTGTGCCTGCCCCACTCAGTGGCCATATTGCGCGTGAGCATTTTCAGTCCGCCTTTGGCTGCCGCATAGGCACCGACGGTGTATCTGCCCAATTCGCTCATCATAGAGCACATATTGATTATTTTGCCATGTCCACGGCTTATCATACCTTTTACCACATGCTTAGCCATGATAAAAGGGGCAATAAGGTCGATGTTGATCACGGCCGAAAAATCTTCTACGCTCATTTCTTCAAGGGGGATTCGCTTAATGATGCCGGCATTATTGACCAAAATATCGACAGGTCCTACCTCAGATTCTATTTGCCTGATTCCCTCCATCACAGCTGATTCGTTGGTGACATCAAAATTGTAAACGGCTACATCGAGGCCTGCTTTTTTATATTCGGTTTTGGCGGCTTCAAGCTTATCCTGAAAAATATCGTTGATGACAATTTTTGCCCCGGCATTGCCAAGACCTGTAGCAATGGCCATTCCCAGACCGTGTGTTCCCCCGGTCACCAGGGCTACTTTTCCTTTCAAATCAAATAATTCCAAAGACATATTATTTTTAGTTTATTTTAGAATATCTATTACTGGATCCATATCGGTAAACTCCATGTTTTCGCCTCCCATGGCCCATACAAAGCTATAATTGCTGGTGCCGGCTCCGGCGTGGATAGACCAGTTTGGGGAGATGACTGCCTCGTGGTTTTTCACAAATATATGTCTGGTTTCCTCCGGTTGCCCCATCAGATGGCAGACCTTTTGGTTTTCGGGCAAATCGAAATAAAAATAAACTTCCATCCGGCGGTCATGCACATGAGGTGGAAAGGTATTCCAAATACTTCCTGTTTTTAATTCTGTAAAGCCCATTACCAACTGGCAACTTTTAATGCCCTTGAGGTGGATGTATTGGAAAATTGTCCGTTCGTTGCAGGTTTCCGGCGCTCCAAGTTCAACAGGATTGGCATCTTTCTTTGCCGCTTTCTGAGTTGGGTAGGTGCTGTGCGCCGGTGTCGACACCATATAAAACATGGCGGACTTTGCGGCTTCATTGCTGGCAAATTCCACTATTTTGTGCCCCATACCTACATACAGGCAATCTTTGTTTTCCAATAAATATGCGGTACCATCTACTGTTACCGTGCCAGTGCCACCCACATTGATGATGCCGATTTCACGTCGGTTCAAAAAATGGTCTTGCTTGGTGAAGTCATGGAAGTTGGGCAAAGTGATGGTTTTGTCCACCGGCCAAGCTCCCAGGGTAACCGCCCTGTCGTAGTGCGAATAAACGCCCTTGATCTGGTCGGCAACCATAAGATCGGAAATCAGGAAATTGTCCCTTAGTTGGGAAGTGTCGAATGTTTTTGCTTCGCCTGGACTGCAAGCATATCTGTTTTCTAAAGACATAACACAGAATTTTTTATTTATGATATTTCAAAATTAGCCAAATAATGCACCTTAAATACAGGACATTACAAACTAAAAGGTGGATAAATATGGCTATTTACCCACCTTTTAACGGATTTAATTTTGCATTAAAAATGCTTTGATAAAATCATCGAGGTCGCCATCGAGCACGTTGTACACATCGGAGCGCTCCACTCCGGTGCGGTTGTCCTTCACGAGTTTGTAGGGATGCAAGACATAATTGCGGATTTGCGATCCAAAGTCAATCCTCATTTTTGAACTTTCGACCAGATCGCGCGCAGCATTTTTCTTTTCGATTTCGATCTGGTAGAGGCGCGATTTCAACAAGTTGAGCGCTTTCTCTTTGTTTTGGAGTTGAGACCGCTCTTGCTGGCATTCCACGATGAGTCCCGAAGGTGCATGCCTGAGCCTCACGGCAGTTTCTACCTTGTTCACATTTTGCCCGCCAGCGCCACCAGACCTAAAGGTATCCCAGGTAATGTCAGCCGGGTTCACTTCTATTTCGATGGTATCGTCGATCTGCGGATATACATACACCGAGGCAAATGAAGTATGCCGACGGCCACCGGAATCGAAAGGTGAAATCCGCACAAGTCGATGCACTCCAATTTCTGATTTCAAATAGCCGTAAGCAAACTGACCCGTAAACTCCAGGGTCACCGATTTGATTCCCGCAGCCTCGCCCGGCTGGTAGTTGAGCTGCTTTACGCCCATTTTGTTGCTTTCGCCCCACATAATGTACATGCGCATCAGCATTTCGGCCCAGTCCTGACTTTCGGTTCCTCCTGCCCCGGGATTTATTTCCATCACGGCATTGAGTTGATCTTCCTCGCCACGCAGCATCTTTTTGAATTCAAGCTCTTCCAGGATTTTTGTAGCTTTTTTAAAATCTGCTTCTACCTCTTTTTCCTCTGCTTCCCCTTCCTGGTAAAACTCATACAAGGTTTCCAGGTCTTCCTGGGCGGTGTGCAAGCTGGCAAAACTATCAGTCCAAATCCGCTTCGATTTGATTTCCTTCATTGTCAGCTCGGCCTTTTTGGGGTCGTCCCAAAAACCCGGCTGGGTGGTGAGCCCTTCTTCTTCTTCTATTTCTACTATTTTGCTATCGTAGTCAAAGATACCTCCTCAAGGCGCTAACACGAGCCTTTAGATCTTTCAATTGATCTGTAGTCATATATTCAATTTATTTAATTGTATTAAAATTTATTTCACTTACCGCTAACCCGGCATGTACCTCAATCTATATTTGCCCTGTAGTTTCACTTTTTCGGTTGCGAGAATTTCATGATCGTTCCAGCTGCATATATCAATCCGCCCACGATCCAGACATTGCTGTTGAAACTTGCATCATCACCAGCAACCACCACCTGATTGAATTGATCTATGGCAATGTAAGCAAGACCCACGAATTGAAGCTTGCCCCCGATGGCCCTAAGATTGGCGCCTGAAAAACGCCTGCCTTTCAAGTCTATCGCGGCGATTTCATGATAAGCAATTTGGTTATAATGAAATTCGATGGCAGTATCGTTGAGGGCGACAATGTGGTCAGTCCTGAAGAAATCTTCATTTTTAAGCTTAAAACTGATCTCATCTCCAGAGCCGTACTCAAGCTTCTTATTGGTAAAGGTCTTTTCCAAAACCAGCATTTCGCGTTGTGCGAAGGTATGAGACCCTGAGGCAATGATAACATAGAATACCAGGATTAAAAATGCAGGTAATTTGCCTTCCATAAAGTAAAAATAATATGTTTTGTCCTTTATGCCTGATTATACTTTATAAATCCATCCGTATTTATCCTCCTTTTTACCTGTCTTTATCTGGTCGAGCTCTGCAAATACTCTTTTGGAAAAGCTTTGCGCATTGGTTATAGGCAATTGGTAATCTTTGTGCCCATCGCCAATCACCTCTATGGAGGCAATGGTAGCAGCCGTACCTGTGCCAAAGGCTTCGTCAATTTCTCCTTGTTCCAGGCTTTTCACAAGTTCATCCACCGATACGCGCCTTTCCTCCACCTCATATCCCCATTCTTTGGCGATGGTGAGCACGCTATCGCGGGTAATTCCCTTCAATACGGTATCGCCAGTTTCGGCAGTAATCAATTTGTTTCCTTTTATAAACATCACATTCATGGTACCCGCCTCTTCCACATACTGGTGCGTAGCCCCGTCTGTCCAGATCAGCTGGTCATATCCTTTTTGTTGGGCAAGTTTGGCAGGGTAGAGTGACCCGGCATAGTTGCCGGCAGCTTTGGCATAGCCGGTGCCGCCATGTACTGCCCGGCTAAATTGTCGTTCTATTTTCACCTTAAGCGGCCTGGAATAATAAGGGCCCACCGGGCAGGTAAAAATGATGAATTTGTAGTTGTCGGAAGGCCTGATGCCAATGAACTCATCGAGGGCGAAAATATAAGGCCTGATGTACAAAGAAGTATTTGGCAAGTCGGGCACCCAATTCTTATCGAGATGAAGCAGCTGCGTGAGACCTTGCATAAAAATATCTTCGGGCAACTGCGGAATGCACATACGTTCTGCGGAAAGGTTGAGCCGCATAAAGTTCTTTTCAGGTCGAAACACCAACACTTCACCTTCGGCATTTTTATAAGCTTTCATGCCTTCAAAAACCGACTGGCCGTAGTGCAAAATGGCTGATCCTGGCGTGAAACTGAGCATATCATAAGGCTCAATCCTTAGGTTTTGCCAGGCATTGTGATAGTAATCGGCAATGAACATATGGTCCGAATATACCTTACCAAAATCGATATGGTTAAAATCTACCTGGCTGAGCCTGGAGGTATCAATAGGCTCGATACTGATATTGAGTGTATCTGTCATTTTTGCAACTGAAATAGAAAAGGGTGGTAAAAGTAAGAAAAATCAATGCAATTTCAATGACCGGAAAGGTTTCTGGTCTAGGCCCTGGGTTTCCATGGGATTTCTTCCACCTTGAGCTCGTGGGCCTGCATCCTCGCCAGTACAAAAAGATAGTCGGAGAGCCTGTTGAGGTAGCGAACAATAATTTCTTCCACTTCTTCACCCTCTGCCAGACCAATCACCAGTCGCTCGGCTCTGCGGCACACCGTCCTGGCAATGTGGGTGGTAGAAACCAATTGGTGACCTCCCGGCAACACGAAATTTTTCATTTCGGGCAAGGTTTCGTTCATCAAGTCTATGGATTGCTCCAGGATCAGAATATCGTTTTCTACCAGGTCAGGTTTGAAATCTTTGGCCTTTTGGGTTTCTGCGGCCAGAGATGAGCCAATGGTAAAAAGCCGCGACTGGATGTCGCGGATCAGGGATTTTCGCTTTTTGTCAAATTCCAGGTCGCTTACCAGACCCAAAAAAGAGTTGAGTTCATCTACTGTTCCATAGGTGTTGATGCGCTCATTGCTTTTGGAGACGCGAGTGCCGCCTAGCAAAGAGGTTTTGCCTTTGTCGCCGGTTTTAGTATATATTTTCATTTGGCAAGCGCTTGCTTAACTTTTTCAGAAGTAAAAATATCCTGGTTGACGATGTCTGTTTCTACCAATCCGTCTCGTAACCTGACAATACGATGTGCATAGTGGGCAATATCGTCTTCGTGTGTCACCATGATTATGGTATTTCCACTTGCGTGAAGTTCGTGAAAAAGGTCCATGATATCATAGGAGGTTTTGGAATCCAGGTTTCCTGTGGGCTCATCGGCCAAAATGATGCTCGGATCGTTGACCAGCGCCCTGGCGATGGCCACACGCTGTCGCTGCCCGCCCGATAGCTCGTTGGGTTGTGGTGTGCCCTGTCTGCCAGTCCTACACTTTCGAGGGTGGCCATGGCCCTTTCCTGCCGGTCGGCCTTGCCATAGCCTGCATAGATGAGCGGAAGGGCTACATTTTCCAGTGCTGTGGCTCGGGGCAGCAGGTTGAAAGTCTGAAATACAAAACCTATTTCTTTGTTTCTGATGTCTGCCAGTTCGTTTTCAGTCATCTGGCTCACATTTTTACTGTTCAGTATGTAGGTGCCCGAGGTAGGTGTATCGAGACAGCCGACGATGTTCATCAGCGTGGATTTGCCTGAGCCCGAGGGTCCCATAAAGGCCACATACTCTCCTTTATTAATATTAATGGATACCGATTGCAAGGCATTGACCACCTGCGTGCCCATTTGGTAGATTTTAGCTATTTCAGAAGTTTCAATTATTGTATTCATGTATCCGACAGTTTACGGTACTACGTTGCAGTATGGTCACAAGAAAAAGTAATTAGCACTGAAAATCAAATTTTATTATTTAAACGGATAAAAACCATAGATTAAGGCGATATGGATAGATGAAAAACCCGCCTTGCCAGTTCTTTTATTGAAATGATCCTTTTGCCTGGAATTTTTTTTCAACAATTGATTGCCTGTCATTTTTCATAATCTATGTTGCCTAAGCGCAGCCAATGTAGCCTTAGATTTTAAAGCAAATTTGATTTTTGGATTGTAGTTTTCAAAATAGGTAAAACGACCAGGTATTGCTTTTGCAGAAAGCCATGATTTTGAATGTTGATCTGCTTATTTTTCCTTAAGCCTATGCAACCAAATGTAAATCTTGCTTAACGCCAACCATTTCCCCATTTCCCTGTCGTGGTATAGAATGATCGTTTCCAAATGATAGAAAGCCCTTATTCTTCAGTTTCATATAGGCGCAAGCGGTTTTTTACACTTCGCAGTTCCTGATGTAGTTTCTCGACCTTGTTCAAGAGGTTAAGTGCCACATCTATACCTTCTATGTTCAGGTGCAAATCCTGGTGCAGATGTATCATTTTTTCCAGATTACTGATCTGCTCCTGATCAAGGCATATCGTTTCTTCATAAACATATGTTTCTATCAGCCCTTCTTCCCGGAGCCGGTCAAAGAATGCAAGCTCGACTTTATAATGTCTGCATAGCTCATCTATTTGTATAAAATTCCTTTTCATCATGATCTTAGTTTTGAAAGTTCCTCAAAAAGCTCCTTTTCCTTTTTGCTCAGATTAGTGGGCATTTTTACATTGTAGGTTACATAAAGATCGCCGTACTGACCTTCCTTTTTGTACACCGGAAATCCCTTACCTTTTAGTTTGACCTGTGTGCCATTTTGCGTTTCGGGTTTTATTTTCAATTTCACTTTACCTTCCAGGGTGTCTATAATAGTGTCACCCCCCAGCAACGCAGTGTAAAAGTCCAAATCAATAGTGGTGTAGAGGTTGTCCTGATCTCGCTTGAATTTGGAATCGTTGGCGATGAGAAATTTGATGATCAGGTCGCCTTTGGGTCCGCCATTTATGCCTTCCCCCCCATACCCTCTTATCTTGATTTCTTGTTCGTTGCTTACCCCTGCGGGAATGGTAAATCGTATGTTTTTGCCATTCACGGTCACGGTGCGCTTGTGCGTCTTTGACACGTCCATCAAATTAAGGTGTAGCTCTGCATGATAGTCCTGCCCTTTGAATTGCACACTTTGTCCTCCACCTCTGGCACCACCGCCGCCAAACATCTGGCTGAAAAAGTCTGAAAAATCATCTTCCGCAAAACTTGTGTAAGCGCCAGCACTGGCATTGCGATGCGTATGTTGTTGACTGCCGGTCTGTCGAAACTGATCGGCATGTTTCCAGTCTTTGCCATGCTCGTCGTATTTTTTGCGGTTTTGCGCATTGCTCAGCACTTCATTGGCCTCGTTTATCTCTTTGAACTTTCGCTCGGCTTCTTTATCACCGGGATTTACGTCCGGATGGTATTTGCGCGCCATCTTGCGATACGCCTTTTTTATCTGCTCCTGGGTCGCATTTTTGTCAATGCCCAGCGCTTTGTAATAATCTATGTATTCCATTGATGTGTCAGGTCAAATGATTTTTTAATCATTTTATCTTACGAAAAATAAGCGTTTAGTTTTCACGGCTGGGAGTTGGAGTTATGCTTAATAAATGACTATTGCGCGTGGCCAGGGCGAACTCACATGGATTTCCTCTCTTTAAGAAAATATCATTTATTTTTGTGTGTTAGTTATGTATGATGAACAAAAGGGAAGTGATGGATAAAACTGTGCAATGGAAGACGCTGGTTAGCAATACGAATTTTAAGCTTTTACTTCTTATCCTATTTTTATCCAGTTCATGTGCCGGCTCCAGGATGGCGCGAGATCAAAAGGTAGAGGAAGTGATATCCAGGGCGCGATCTTATACGGGCACGCCATACAGGTATGGAGGTACCACCACCCTGGGGATGGACTGCTCGGGCCTACTCATGCGGAGTTTTGAAGTGATCGATATCTACATACCGCGCACAGCCAAAGAACAAAGCAAACTCGGAAAGCGTGTATCCATAAACCAACTGGAAGAAGGAGACTTGGTTTTTTTTAAGACGTTGAAGAAACAAGGTCGCATTACCCACGCCGGATTAGTGACTGATGCGCGCAAAAGAGATCGAATAATGGTAATCCATGCCTCATCGAGTCGGGGTGTGATGGAGGTAAACCTGATGACGGAATATTACCGAAAATCTTTTGTGAAAGCCAAACGCATAAAATTTTGACATGGTAAAAAAATAAAATATATTTGCGCTCCAATTTAAAAAACAGGGGCATTAGCTCAGCTGGCTAGAGCACCACGCTGGCAGCGTGGGGGTCAACGGTTCGAATCCGTTATGCTCCACTTACCAAAGGGACGTTATCGTCCCTTTTATTTTTAGGCCTTTCCCGGGCATGGAGCCAATTTTACTAGCTCATCGGCAGCTCAATAGCACTATCACAGGATTTTAAACCCAGCTAACCAGGTCTGACAGGTTTTGAAAACCTTTCAGGTCTTTGCCCATCGAAGCAAATAAATCAATCAAAGACAGATTTAAACCTGCCAGGACTTTTGTGCGACTCGATAAATTTGTCCTTCCCCCCAAACCAGCTTAGAACTTCGGCCACCGGTACTATCGGGTCATTGTCGTTCACTATTCCCAAGTAGGAGGACTGATCCCAATCTTCAAGGCTATCGACAAAGCCATGGTGCACGGGGTTGCGATGGATATACACGATGCATTGGGTAAAGTATGCATCGCTGGTGATTTGTTTACGCTTGACAGGACGGTTAAACAGACCACCAATTCTGTCATATTTGAGGTTAAATGATTTTGCATATGCATTAAATAGCCGTGAGTACTGGTGGCTGACCAGACCTGACAGGTTTTGAAAACCTGTCAGGTCTTTGCCCATCGAAGCAAATAAATCAATCAATTCAGGCTCCCCCTTCATCCGCACCATCAAATGAAAATGGTTCTTCATCAGGCACCAGGCCAGGGTATCAGCTACCGGGCAGATATACTTTTGATACTTTTCCAGGAAAACGGATAGTTTTTGTATTCGCGAAAGATGTCATCATCTCCATTGGCATGGTTATACACATGATAGGTTCCGCCAGGGAGAAAGGGAGGGTGCAGGTCTTGCATTTTTACTTATGGGTTTATTTTACACTTCTTCAAGGAGTTTGAAAATCTCTGGGGCTAACTTCAACTTTTAAAAATTCAAAACCTCACACCGTTCTACATTCCTTGTCACATTAAAGCCCTAATTCGGAATCATATTCTTTTTAAAACATAATATATCTTCTTAATAATCTTATCTGATTTTTTTGGGATCCATTGTAACAAATGATCTTTAACCCTGAAAACAGCCCATATTGCCATAGTCAAAAAAAAGACCTAACTGGCTTAAAAATAGCCGATTAGGTCTTTTGCTTTGTACCCGGAGCGGGAATTGAACCCGCACGGCCTATACGGCCACAGGATTTTAAGTCCTGCGTGTCTACCAGTTCCACCATCCGGGCCTGCCGATTGGCAAAGCCTCTTCGTTACTTTAGCATAAGCTAAAGATTGAAACATATATTCCTGAATTGCATTGAAAGCGATGTTGATGACGATTAGGAGGGTGCGTAATTACTCAAAAGCTGAGATTTCATCCGTATCTATTCGAAATATCAATATCAAACAATCAAGAAATCATTACGTCAAAACAAAAATGGAGCGAAAGACGGGATTCGAACCCGCGACCCCGACCTTGGCAAGGTCGTGCTCTACCAGCTGAGCTACTTTCGCGTTTTCCCTCTGCTTTTGCTAAGGGACTGCAAAGATAAATAACGGCTTTTAATTACCAACAAGTTTTTTACAAATTGTTCAGATATTTCTAATTTCCCATAGCTATTCAGTTCCCTATTTAATATCTTGCAAGCATCTGTTAGGGGCTGATTTTGCGCCTAATGCTTTGAAAATGATGAATTAATATTTTTTTTAAACAATATCAAACATGGAAAAAGAGACATTCAAAAAGTTTATAGATCAGCACAAAGACAGGTTCCTTTCCGAATTATTTGAGCTGCTGAGCATACCTTCGATCAGTTCGGACAGCAGCAAAAAGAAGGACATCGTACACGCAGCCAAATTTGTGAAAGCCAAACTGGAGGAATCGGGTGTCGACAAGGCTGAAATTTGCGAAACAGCGGGCAATCCGATTGTGTATGCCGAGAAAATAATTTCCCCGGATTTGCCCACTATATTAGTCTATGGACATTACGATGTGCAACCCGTCGATCCGATTGAGCTTTGGAAATCCCCGCCCTTTGAACCTGAAATCAGAAATGAAAAAATATACGCACGTGGTTCTGCTGACGACAAAGGCCAGTTTTATGCCCACGTGAAAGCATTTGATACCATGGCCAAACTTGACTGCCTGTTTTGCAATGTGAAATTTATGATAGAAGGGGAAGAAGAAGTCGGTTCCGAAAACCTTGGAATTTTTGTGGCATCAAATAAAGCAAAGCTTGCCGCCGATGTGATCCTGATATCAGATACCAGCATGTTGTCCCTGGAGCATCCTTCTATCACCACAGGGCTTAAGGGCCTCAGCTATATGGAAGTGGAGGTAACAGGGCCAAACAGAGATTTGCATTCTGGCACCTATGGCGGGGCAGTGGGCAATCCGATCAATATATTGTGCAAGATGATCGCCTCCCTTACAGATGAAAACAACCGCATTGCCATTCCGGGTTTTTATGACAAAGTGGTGGAATTGACCAAAGAAGAAAGAGCAAAAATAGCCACTGCACCTTTTAGTGAAGTAGCGTACAAAAATGAACTGGAGGTAGAGGAATTGGCGGGAGAAGCAGGTTACACCGCCCTGGAGCAACTGGGCATACGACCAACGCTGGATGTGAACGGCATATGGGGTGGCTACACCGGAGAGGGAGCAAAAACCGTGTTGCCATCAAAGGCACATGCCAAAATATCGATGCGTTTGGTGCCCGATCAAAACAGTAAGGAGATAGCCAAACTTTTTAGTGATCATTTAAAAGTATAGCGCAACCGCAAGTAAAAGTGGTGGTAACACCGCACCATGGTGGCGAGCCGGCCGTTACCCCCATTGATTCGCTCGCGTACAAAGCGGCCGAAAATGCCTATGAAGAAGGTTGGGGGAAAAAGCCAATCCCCACCCGTGATGGTGGCAGTATTCCGATCGTGGCACTATTCGAAAAAGAACTTGGCTTAAATTCCATTCTTCTGGGCTTGGGTCTCGATTCTGATGCCATTCACTCACCCAACGAAAGTTTTGGCGTCAACAATTATCTTAAAGGCATCGAAACTATCATTTTATTCCATAAGCATTTTGCATTGTTGAATAAATAGCTGACGATCGACGTTTGTCATATTGGTTACATAATGAATCGATTCAAAAAACATTTTTGTGCACAGTTATGATAAATAGATATATGAGGATATTGATGGGGATGATGCTGGTTTTTGTGTTTTTGAGCAGTGAGGCTCAAATCCTTGAGCCTGCAAAGTGGAGTTACCAGGTTTCTGAAAAAGAAGTGAATATCGGTGATGAAATAGAACTTATATTCAACGCAGCAATAGATCCCGACTGGTATTTGTATTCTTCAGATTTTGATCCAGACCTGGGGCCAATGCTCACCGAATTCACCTTCGAACCGGACAAATCTTATACCCTGGTAGGCGACATCGAGCCCATTAATCCCAAAGAGAAATATGATGAGATTTGGGAAGGCCGGGTCACCTATTTTAAGTTGCATGGGCAATTCAGACAAAAGGTAAAAATTACAGGAACGCATCCTTCCATCAAAGGCAGCTATTCGTATCAGGTATGCTCAGACGTAGATGGCAAGTGTATTCCGTTTGAAGATACCTTTGTGTTTGATCAAATAAATGTTGCCTCCGAAGGCGATGCCGATGCATCGGATACGCCTGCCATCGAGACCCGGGATTTGAAACTGCCAATGGCAAGTGCGGACCTTAGCGATCAGGAAAAAACGGACAGCCTCCTGCAGCAGGGCAAAGAAGAATCGAAAAAAAGCCTGCTGAAAACCAGAGATGTAAATTCCCCATATTCCCTGCTCAGCTTTATGATCATCGCTTTCCTGGCTGGTTTGGCGGCGCTTTTTACCCCGTGTGTGTTTCCCATGATCCCGATGACGGTAACTTTCTTTACCGGAAAATCAAAAAACAGAGCCCGGGGCATTCGCAACGCATTGATCTATGGTTTTTCCATTGTCATTATTTATACTTTGATCGGCTCTGTCGTTGCTCCATTTATGGGGCCCGAGGTGGCCAACGAGCTGGCCACTAACTGGCTCCCCAACCTGATTTTCTTCATCATATTTGTGGTGTTTGCCTTATCATTTTTCGGATTGTTCGAAATTACCCTTCCAAGTTCGTGGGTGAATAAAGCAGACCAGCAAGCAGACAAAGGAGGTTTTTCGGGCATTTTCTTCATGGCTTTTACCCTGGTCTTGGTTTCCTTCTCCTGCACGGGGCCTATTGTAGGCAGTATTTTGGTGGAGGCAGCAGGCGGACAAATACTCAAACCCATTCTGGGGATGTTTGCATTTGCAATGGCTTTTGCGATCCCTTTCACTCTTTTTGCCATATTTCCCGAGTGGCTCAGTACCCTGCCCAAATCAGGAGGATGGCTCAATTCCGTCAAGGTGGTGCTTGGCTTTATTGAGCTAGCATTTGCGTTTAAATTCATCAGTATCGCAGATCAGGCCTATCATTGGGGCATACTCGATCGTGAGGTGTACCTGGCCATTTGGATTGTAATATTCGCCATGCTGGGGCTCTATCTTTTAGGAAAAATCCGCTTGCCACATGATAGCGCTACAGAGGTGGTGAGCGTACCCAAACTTATATTGGCCATGGCAGTGTTTTCTTTTGTAGTGTACCTCATTCCTGGCATGTTTGGCGCTCCACTCAAGGCACTTGCAGGTTATCTGCCACCACTATCCACGCACGATTTCAACCTGATGCAAGCAAATCGCAACTCAGATACTGATGAAGAAAAGTTGTGCGATCAGCCAAAATATAGCGATTTCTTACATTTCCCACATGGTATCCGTGGTTATTTCGATTATGAACAGGCATTGGCATGCGCCAAAGAACAAAATAAGCCTCTTTTTATAGATTTTACGGGTCATGGATGCGTGAATTGCCGCGAAATGGAAGCGCGTGTCTGGTCTGATGACGAAGTTCTGAAAAGACTCAAAAACGACTTCGTCGTACTGGCGTTGTATGTCGATGACAAAACCGAATTGCCCGAAGCCGAATGGTACACCTCAGGATACGACCAAAAGGTAAAGAAGACCATAGGCAAGCAAAATGCTGATCTTCAAATCAGGCAATATAACAACAATGCTCAGCCTTTTTATGTCATTGTCGATCCCAACGAGCAGGTGCTTGCCGAACCCCAATCGTATGATCTCAGTGTCACAAACTTTGTTTCCTTCCTGGATGCCGGACTTGAGGCGTTCCGCAAATAGTAATTCCGCTTCAAAAAAATTTTAGCCACTAAAAATTTTAGCATTAATCGCTATTAATTCAATTTATTTATTAACTTTTGCGGTGAATATTACATTCATTAACACAGACAACTATTTAATTTTTACCCCTCACACTTTTATTGATTAAACATGGCGAAACTGAAAAACATTATAAAGCAACTCTCGGAAGATGACTTTGTGGCAATTTATGATTCACTCATTGAGAGTAGCGCCGACAAATCAGCATTTTTGCTTAGGGCGATGCGGGAAAAGCAGCAATCTGACAACAAAATTATGGAAGAATTGGATGTAAATACCAATGCTTACTATACGCTGCGATCCAGGTTGAACCAAAAAATTGAAGAATACCTGCTACAGCAGATGGAAAACCCCAGGACAGACATTCTGAAGAAGGTAGCTAACATCAATGAAATCATATTTACCAAAAAGCGCGCTATAGCCATAGCCACGTTGAAGAAACTGGAAAAAGAACTGCTTGACTACGATTTATCAAACGAACTTTCTATCGTTTATAAGTTCCTGAAAAAGCTTCATATCAATTCTGCCGATTATTTCAACTATTCGCAACTCTACAATAAGCACGTCGCCTATACCCTGGCTGTCGATAAGGCTGAAGACCTCCTGGCCGATTATTTCAAGAAATACGGAAACTATGCCTTGTCTGGCGAAGAGAGAGCCAAATTGGAGCTTACCCTGATGAGCAAAGAGATGAACAACGTTTGCAAACTATACAAGTCGCACAGGCTATATGTATATCAGAGCTGCATCAACATTTTTCATCGCTTGTACATCGAAAAGGAAGAAACGATAGAAGAAGAACTTGAACCGATAGAAGATATCATTCAAAACGTTCAGAAAATATTTGAAGATTATAGCCTCGATTCCATTTATTACCATTTGCGCATAGTATTCGAATACTTAAAACTGGAGTATTATGACCATTATAAAGTATATCGTAAAGCCGAAAATTATTTTGAGGAAGTAAATGATTCGTGCGCCGATTTATTGTCCAACTATACCTTGTACACCTATCCGGCGCAATTTCTTATGACAAAAATTAAACGCCACGTGCGCATGGGTACGGTCGAAGAAATGTATGATGAAAATGAGGGGTTATTTATGGACTACGAAGCAGATAAAAATGACATCCCCAACTATATCACTTACGTCATATACAGGGCGCTATCGTGCTATTACAAGAAAAAATACGATGAAGCTGCCCGTTGGGTAAACAACCTGCTCAATGAAGTGAGCATGAAAAAATACCCTGCAGCTCAGCTGGAAATTAAAACTGTGCTTGCGCTGCAATATTGTATGGTGCGTGATTACGATTTGTTTAATCAGTTGATCAACAGCATTCAACGACAGATCAGACTATTGGGCAAAGATGCCTGCGAGCACGTGATCATATTCACCAAAATGCTTAAAATATCCATAAGTGACTCTAAAAAGAACAAACGCTCTAAAATCGAGAGTTTGGCCGATAAAATTAAGAATATTGAACTGGATCACTTTACTCCTACTTTACTAGTCAAAATCAACGACGAGTTTATCGACAATCTAAGCAGGGAATAGCATCATAAAAAGGCTGGGAAAGTTGAGGCCTTAGAGCTTTAACTTTTCCAGATTTTCCTGACTCAAAGGCTTGTTGATGTATTTCTTTACGTAAGCGTATTCCTTAGATTTGTTAACGTCCTGAGGGTTGATGGACGAGGTGAGCATCACTATTTTGCATCTGTTTTTAGTATTGTCATTCAGTCTTTCAAACTCATCGAGAAACTGAAATCCGTCCATCAGTGGCATATCAATATCTAAAAAAATAACATTGGGCAAAATTTGATCCGCAATCGATTTTTCCAGCTTTTCTATATTCCTCAAAAACTCTATCGCACTACGTGCACCGGTATGTGTATATATATGCTGTGTAATGCTCGCAGCTTCTATCATTTTCTGATTGATCAGGTTATCGATTTCATTATCATCGATAAGCATAACGGCATAAAAATTATTTGCATCTGTGTTCGACATACGATTAATTATTTACAAAATGTCATTGATTAATGAATATACACAACAATATTTTCTTATAAAAATATAGTTTTTAAAGGCACTATTACTATTTAGCTTAAGATAAAATTGAATATGGTTTCCAAATCTAGGAGATTATGGCATTTTTTCAAATTTGCCCCATAACAGGATAGGTAAGGTTTAAATTGAAAATTAAAGTATTACTGTAAGAGCCTTAACAGAAAGGCCTCATTACGTGTTAAAAACATTATAAAAAGATCGGAAAAGCCCCTCTTGAAAAAACTTATCAAAGCAAGTTTTAAGGATATTTAACTTATTCGAATTTAAGAAAAACCGATTTATACCATACCCATTGATATATCGGGTCTTGAAAAGCACACATATTTGTCGAATATGTGCTTTGCGTATTCCTATTCAAAATTCACATGCAGTCTATGCACATGTAAATTCACTGAATTTTTAACTTTTTGCCCGGCGGCATGTATGTCCTATACCGATACCGTGCTGCTGAGCATCTGGCAAATAATAATTAAGAGCTGAATTCAATTTGCTTGCCTGACCATATGGCAACCAAAAGCCACTTCTGTGTGCATGGGCAAAAAAAAAGGCTGAATTCTCATTCAACCTTTTTAAATCTTTTTGATTAATATGGCTATTCAGCCAATGGCTCTACAGATACATACGATCTGTCTTTACGTCCTTTTTTGAACAAAACAGTGCCATCAGTCAACGCAAATAAGGTATGGTCTTTGCCAATGCCCACGTTTTCGCCCGGATGATGCTTGGTGCCTCTCTGTCTCACGATAATATTTCCTGAAATTGCCAACTGGCCACCATATATTTTTACTCCAAGTCGTTTACTTTCCGACTCTCTACCGTTTCTGGAACTACCGGCTCCTTTTTTATGTGCCATTTTTAGATTAGTTTATTTCTTCGATTAATACCTTAGTAAACTGCTGTCTGTGACCATTTTTCTTTCTGTAACCTTTTCTTCTTTTCTTTTTGAAAACGATTACTTTGTCACCTTTGAGGTGTTCAAGAATTTTGCCGGTCACTTTTGATCCTTTGATGCTTGGTGAGCCCACGGTGATTTTGTCACCTGACTCCATAAGCAGTACATTGTCAAATTCGACCTTGTCACCATCATTGCCTTCTAATAAAGGCGTATAATAGTATTTGTCTTTCTCTACTTTTACCTGCGTTCCGGCTATTTCAACGATTGCGTACATCTCTTAATTATTTAATAGTGGATTCCCCACTGAAAAACGGATTGCAAAAATATCGGATTAGTTTTGAAATACCAAATATTATGAATTCAAAAAAATTATTGGTAGCTCTGGCGTCATCGCAGCAAATATTTTCCACAGTCTATTGCATAATTAATTTCAACCTACTAATATTGCATTCCGTTTTGGAAACGGCAGATAATCCTCCTTAGCTCAGCCGGTTAGAGCAACTGACTGTTAATCAGTAGGTCCTTGGTTCGAGTCCAAGAGGGGGAGCGAAAATTAAGCACTTGCGAGTTAATACTTGTAAGTGCTTTTTTATATCCGAAAAAGGACACACAATTTCCTATGGAGCTATCCTGATTGCCCATCACCTTTCTGAATAGAATCTGTCGATAATTTCCAATCACCATACAACAGATGACGATCAAACTCAAAACCCACCTGCTCAAAAGCATTGGATTTTGAGTTTTATGATAGTAAAATTTACTTGAGCATTGTCACTTGAGACTTAGGCTTTTTGAATTTTCGCTTGCCCCTCCAGTATAGACATGCTTTAAATCAAGAAAACCACGCAACTTCAGGCAACTATTTCATCATCGGGTTCCTTTTTGCCATCGTAAATTAATAAGTCTGTGCTACACCACACGATTATGTTGCTGTCTTTTTGATTGCTTGTTCACTATCTTTTATAAATTTATCTCTTCAATAAAAAGAACACCTTTATGTCGGATGTAGCAAAGCCAGAGTATTCTGATAGAAAATTAGCGGCGATCATGTTTACCGACATTGTAGGCTACACAGCCATGATGCAAAGAGATGAAGGCAATGCACTGGCAATCATAGAGCGGCATCGGTTTGTTATTGAAAAATACACACAAATTTTCAATGGAAAGATATTGCATTACTACGGCGATGGAAGCCTGGCTATTTTTCCTTCTGCATTTGAGGCAGTCGAGTGCGCCCTCGATATCCAAAAGGAATTGGTTAATGAACCAAAGGTGCCTTTGCGCATCGGCATCCACCTGGGTGATGTGAAAATTAAAGATGGAGCCGTATTTGGCGATGGGGTAAATATGGCCGCCAGAATAGAGTCTATAGGCACTGCCGGATCTGTATTAATCACAGACATGATCTACCACCTGGTCAGAAACCATGTTGGCATCAAAACTGTGCCATTGGGCGATTTCAAGCTCAAAAATGTTGATTATCCGGTGCCTGTTTATGCCCTGAAATCAGATTTTTTAGTAGTACCAAAGACCCGTGAATTGCAAGGAAGGATTAAATCTGATCAACGAAAATATACATGGTATGCCTTGTTCATCGCAATTGTTGTCCTGATGCTAGCCGCATATTTTATAAACAAAAACTTTTTGGCCAGCAACAGCCTGAAAGATCCGGAGGACAAGTCTATTGCGGTGCTGCCCTTTAACAATCTGAGCAATGATCCTCAGCAAGACTATTTTAGCAATGGCATTATAGAAGATGTGATCAATCACCTGGTAAAAATAGCGGATCTGAAAGTAAAATCCAGAACAACGACAGAACAGTATAAAAATCACAATAAAACCGTACCCGAAATCGGCCGAGAGTTGGACGTGTCCTATATACTGGAAGGAAGCATCAGAAAAGCCGGTAATAAAGTCAGGATTGTCGCCCAACTTATTGACGTCAAAAATGATATCCATATTTGGTCCGAAACTTTTGACCGGGAAATCACGGAAATATTTGAAATCCAGAGTGATGTGGCCATTGAAATAGCCAAGGTGCTGGAAGCAAGGCTTACCGCCGATGAAAGGAGGCACATCAGAGGCGGGCCAGACAAAAGGGGCAGACCTGCCAATATAACAGCCTATGATTTTGTGCTAAGAGCGCGTGGCATCTGGCGCAGTTGGAACGATGAGGAGGATTTGCGACGCGCATTGCATCTTACCGATCAGGCTATTGCGATAGACTCATCCTTTGCCAGGGCATTTGTACTCAAAGGAACTATTTTGCACTATGGCCTGCGGCACTACGGGGTGCCAACCAGAGTTTGGATAAACGAGGCCTTAGATCTGGCTGACAAGGCCATTAAGATTGATTCGACATTGGCTGAGGCTTATCTGCTCCGGGGCAGCATCCTGAGCAATGAGCAGGGGCAAAAAGAAGAAGCAAAAATTAATCTCAAGAAAGCATACAGCCTGCAGCCCGGCGATCCGGAAGTGCTGCAAACACTGGGAGGATTTTTAATAAGAGATGGGCAGTACGAAAAAGCATCTTCTCTGATCGTAAAATCGATAGAAAGGCAATATTCCCAAAATGAGCCAGCATATTTTTTCAGATGGGGAAGCATATATCAATGATAGATGAATTTGATAAAGCAGAAAAATATTATTTAAAAGCCATCAGCCTGGATCCGGATTGGATCAATCCTTACTATAGCCTCGGACAACTCTATAGATATCGGGGAGAATGGGACAAAGCTCGGGAAACATTGGCCAAAGGATTGGAAATTGCGCCAATGGATCAGGAAATGATCGATGTGCTTGGCTGGACAAATCTCCTGAGTGGGGATTTGGAAAAGGCTGCACATTATTGGTCTATGTATTCAGAACTCGAAAAACAGTTCACAGACAAAACGCAGTACATTCCATTTAGACATCGTCTGGGCTATGTGAAATATTTGCAGGGAGATACGGCTATGGCCACAAAACTGATAAAGGAACAACTTAAGCTGGACCTTGAGCGCCATGCAGATCTTCGTGGGTATGGCGCCTGGACGGAGGGTGGCTTTTATTACGACCTGGCAGCTAGCAAATCGTTTTTGGGGAGTGGTGATGAAGCACTCCTATGGCTCGATAGTGCCTATCAAATGGGTTTTATCAATTTGTGGTATCTCGATCGTGACCCTATGCTTGCCAATATCCGCAATACCGGAACATTCAGGCAGATTGAAAATAACCTGAAAAAAAGACAGCAAGCGATGACTGAGGCCTTTAAAACCACCATTGAAGCAAATGCCAGTAAGTAAAATAACCAGCATCCGGAAAATTGCATGACACCAGGCATACGCCACTTCTAAAAGTAAAAAGCCTGATTTGCGAAGGCGCAAACCAGGCTTTTTGAAAATGAGTTATTGGAAGGTTAATTAGGTTAACAGCACTCGATTAAACGATCTGTGGATCAGCGTGCTGTACAGTTTACCAAACTTTTCGAGACACCATGCCCTCAATTCTTTAATTTCTTCGGGCACCAACATCTTAATGGCCTTTTTCAATTCCTTCTCAAATAATTGAGCATCGAAACTTACTTTTGTCAAAATCTCTTTTGCGTACTTTAACATAGGACTTCATTGTTTTAGGTGAACCATAAAAAATTTGATGATTAATTTGAATTAACGGCTTAGCGCTATTCATTCAAATTTCATTTTAATTTCCTGTTATCATACCTTTCTGATAACTTTACGGCCTAAAATATAATTAAAGACTGATCCGTTATCATCCTAAAAAATAATATGATAGGAAATCGCATTATTATACCTATTACGATATTGTTTGGATTTTGTGCCAATTTGCAGGCACAAAATATTCGGATAATTTTAGGTCCGGATGCCATTGCCCTCAACCAGGCCTTTACCATTACCATAGAAGTACAAAACGACCGCATCAAAAGCTACGACAACTTCCCCGAGCTGCCGGGTTTCAACAGAGTAGGTCAATCCAACTCGTCTTCCACCAACATCATCAACGGGCAGTATTCTACTACACAAAGCATCACACAAAACTATGTGCCACTACAAGAAGGCACCGTAACCATCAAGCCATTTACCATCACCATCAACGACCAGCCGATCAAATCGCCTGGTAAGCGTGTAACAGTAGGCCCACCGATACAACAGCAAAAATACGATCCCTTTTCATACGATCCGTTCGAAGAATTTTTGGGGCGAAGAAAGCCTCAGGAATTTATAGAAGTGAAAGAAGATGCCTTCCTGGCGCTCACCGTAGACAAAGATGAAGCTTATATAGGCGAAGGCGTCACGGTGACCCTCGGACTTTATGTAAATGCCTCGCAACAATCGACTATGGACTGGCCAGCAGACTTGTCGGAACAACTTGCCGAAATAAAAAATAAGATCACGCCGGCCAATTGCTGGGAGGAGAACTTTAAGATAACCACCCTCAACAGGGAAAATGTAGAGGTGAATAATAAAAGATATGGCCAATACAAACTGTTTCAGGCCACGTTCTACCCGCTCAATGACCAAACCATCAGTTTTCCATCGGTTTCGCTCAATATGGTAAAGTACAAAGTGGCCAAAGACCCCTCGTTTTTTGGCCGTTCGCGCCAGGCCGACAACAAAATCTTTACGACCAAACCCAAGACGGTAAAAGTAAAGGAGTTGCCACCGCACCCGCTTAAAGACAAGGTACCGGTAGGAAAATATTATTTGAGCGAGGAGATTTCCAACGAAAAGCTAAGCACCGGCCAGAGCTTTACCTATCAGTTTTCGGTGCAAGGTGAAGGCAACATATCTGCAATAGACGTGCCCTCCATTGCAGAATCTGTCGATTTTGAATTTTATCCACCAAACATCAGACAGGACATTACCCGCAGCAACAACAAGGTGCGGGGCACAAAAAATTTCAACTATTACGCCATTCCCAAAGAGCCGGGACAATATGCGCTCGGCGATTATATTTCTATGGTGTACTTCGATCCGACAGTGCAAAAATACGATACATTAAAATCGCATTTTACCGTAACTGTAACGGGCGAAAGCAAAAAAAATATTTCCATTTCGTCCAATGACCTGGGGGCGTTTTACGATGTGATCGAAATTGAAAACAACAAGTTGGAAAGCATAAATCAAGAAGGCATTGTGAAGATGATTGCAAATATTGCGATCCTACTCATACTTGGCCTCACTGCATTTTTTATCATAAAAAAGTAAATGGGAAATACCTACGGTAACACATTCAGGATCACTACCTTTGGCGAATCACATGGCAAAGCCATAGGCGTGACCATAGATGGCTGCCCGGCAGGTCTGGCTATAGATGAAGCATTTATCCAAAGTGAGCTCGACCGCCGAAAACCTGGCCAATCAAAAATCACAACGCAGCGCAAAGAAGGCGACAAAGCCGAAATACTTTCCGGAATATTTGAGGGCAAATCTACCGGTACACCGATGGCCATTGTCATTTACAATGAAGACCAGAAAAGCAAAGACTACGCACATATTGCTGAAAAATTTCGCCCTTCGCATGCCGACTACACTTATCAGCAAAAGTATGGACACCGCGACTACAGAGGTGGCGGGCGCAGCTCTGCCCGCGAGACGGCTGCTCGCGTAGCTGCCGGAGCGATAGCCAAATTGTTCCTGAAACAAATCGGTGTGGAAATAAATGCCTATGTTTCGCAGACCGGCCACATCAGACTCGACAAACAGTATTGGGAACTTGACCTCTCCAACACAGAAAACAATATCGTGAGGTGCCCCGATACCGAAACCGCTGATCGAATGATAAGCTTGATTGATAAGGTGCGCAAAGATCAGGATACTATTGGCGGAGTTGTGAGTTGTGTGATCACAGGTACGCCTGTAGGATTGGGCGAGCCGGTTTTTGACAAACTGCACGCTGAGCTGGGCAAGGCGATGTTGAGCATTAATGCTGTGAAGGGTTTTGAATATGGAAGCGGATTTGCCGGCGTAAATATGACCGGATCGCAACACAACGACCTTTTCGAACACAATGAGGGGAAGACCACTACCCGCACCAACCACTCAGGGGGCATACAGGGGGGCATCTCCAATGGCGAAGATATTTATTTTAATGTTGCCTTTAAACCGGTGGCCACCATTATGCAAGATCAGGAAAGTGTAGATGTACATGGCAATGCGGTGACTGTTTCTGGCAAAGGAAGACACGACCCATGCGTGGTGCCCAGAGCCGTGCCGATAGTTGAGGCCATGGCCGCGTTGGTTATAGCAGATTTTTATCTATTGAACAAAGCTTCAAAAATTTAAACTTCCACAAACCACGCAAAACCATGGCTCGAAAGCGCATTCCACTACATACCAAGATATTACTAGGTTTGCTCTTCGGTCTGCTCTTCGGACTGTTGTGCATTTTCACCGGTATTCCCAATACTTTTGTCATCTATTACATCAAGCCCTTTGGTACCATCTTCGTCAATGCGCTCAAGATGGTAGCTATGCCACTGATCTTGGCGAGTCTCATTGTAGGTGTAGCCAATCTGGGCGACATCAGCAAGCTTTCTCGCATGGGCGGTCGCACTATCGGTGTTTATATGATCACCACCGTTATTGCCACTACCATCGGACTTCTTATAGTCAACATTATCAAACCTGGTAAAATCATAACCCCGGAAACCCGCACAGAGCTGATGGGCATGTTCGAAAAAGACGTCTTTCAGAAAACCGGCGAGGCGCAAAAACTTCGGGAAGAAGGGCCGCTTCAGCCATTAGTCAACATTATTCCAGAAAACCTCTTTGAATCGGCTGCTGAAAATGCCAACATGCTGCAAATCGTGTTTTTTGCCATCATATTTGGCGTAGCCTTATTGCAGATCAAATCAGACAAAAAGCATATCGTCATCGGTTTTTTCGATGGACTCAATGATGTGATCATCCGCATCATCCACTACATCATGATGCTGGCTCCTTATGGCGTATTTGCACTTATCGCCACCCTTATCGTAGAAATCGCCGGCAACAACGCCTCAAAGGCACTGGAGATATTGAGTGCCTTATTGCTGTATTCGGCCACTGTGCTCATCGGTCTGCTCATCATGATTTTGGTCGTGTATCCCACGATTTTCAAGATTTTCACGAAAGTGAAATACCGGACTTTTTTTAAAGGCATCCGTGAGGCGCAATTATTGGCATTTAGTACCAGTAGCAGTTCGGCCACCTTGCCGGTGACCATGGAAAGCGTGGAAAACAATCTGAATGTCTCCGAAGAGGTGAGCAGCTTTGTGTTGCCCCTTGGCGCCACCATCAATATGGACGGCACCAGCCTGTACCAGAGTGTAGCGGCAGTATTTATTGCCCATGCCATGGGGCTGGAACTGAGCCTCACAAGCCAGTTGGCCATTATCATCACTGCGGTATTGGCGTCGATAGGTTCTGCCGGTGTACCGGGCGCCGGCATGGTGATGCTCGTTATTGTACTGGAAGCTGCGGGAATTCCGGCTGCAGGATTGGCACTGATCATCGCCCCTGACCGTCCACTCGATATGTGCCGAACGGTGGTCAACGTCACCGGCGATGCTACGGTAGCTATGGTGGTGGCAAGCGCTGAAGGAGAACAAGTAGGAGGCAAAAGAGTTATTACTGAAAACTAAACCTGGAAAGGCTGTAGAGTCCTGCCCTGGTTTCGAAGCAATTATTATAAACTGATTAAGATAAAGTGATGGAAAATAAAACGGTTAATATCTATTTAGAAAGCAACCCCAACCCCAATTCATTGAAATTTGTGGCAGATTTCATGCTGGTGGAGCCTGGTCGCAATTATGATTTTCCGGATGTGGAAAGTGCCAAAAATGCCCCGCTGGCAGCAGAACTATTCGAATATGACTATGTGCGGAGGGTTTTTTATATGAGCAACTTTATCACGGTGACAAAAACAGAAGATAAAGAATGGCTCGAAATCCAGGATGAGCTAAAATCACATATCCTCAGGTATTTGCAATCTGGCAAGCCGGTATTGATAGAACAAGCCGAGGAAAAAACTGAGGAAAGCGACATGGACTTAAAAATCCGTACTTTGCTGGATGAATACGTAAAACCCTCGGTAGAGCAAGATGGAGGAGCTATTGAATACAAATCGTTTGAAGACGGCGTGGTAAAAGTATGGCTTCAGGGTTCATGCAGCGGCTGTCCTTCTGCGACGGTGACGTTGAAATCGGGCATCGAAAACCTGCTAAAATCCATGATTCCGGAAGTGAAGTCCGTAGTGGCCGAAGAGGTATAAAATCTGGCCATACCCCGGGGAACATCTCACAAATATGTCAGGTTTGAGGTAAAAGTGTACTTTAGCCCGGCAAATTATTTAAAGGCCATCCGGCCTTTTTTTATATTTTTACATTGCATCAAATAGCAGCAATATGAGACACCATACTTTTTGTTTTTTTTGCATGGTCATGTTATGGCCCGGCCTGGCACCACTCTTTGCGCAAACCGTTTTTTCAGAAAAAGCCCTTGATTACAAAAAAGCCATGTTGCCATATGACATGCCCTATACCATTGGCCTGCCCGATAAGCAATTTGTAATGCTGCAGGAATTGAAGAAAAATACCATGAAGCTGGGACGCTACGACCAGTATTTTTTTGAAAAATGGGAAAAAGAAATTGAGTTCGAAAAAAATGAAAGCGTTCCACAGCTTTTTCTGCGGGGAGATTCGCTGATAAGTTTTGTGTTTACACCTCGCATAGCAAAGCAGGAACTCAGTCTTTCGTTCAGATATTTCGACCTGCAAAGTGGTGAAGAGCTCGCTCCGACCAACTATGTGATTGCCCTTGCCACAGAAGATAAAAAAATGCCCCGATTGGCCTTTAGCCAAGATCATTCAAAATTTGTGGTGTACAATTACAAAGCAAAAAAAGAAAGCTCCTCCCTGTTGGATTTTGAAGTCTTCGAACTTGGCAAAGAAACCCCGTTGCACCAATACCAAATAGAAGCCGACAAACTGGCTCCGCCACTGGAATATGCAGTACATCTCAGTCCTGCCGGCGACTTGCTGGTGGTGGCAGCTGATGCCACCAACTTTAATACTCAGACCTATTTTTGGGGAGCAAAAACTGAAGGCATCACCCAGATTGACAATACATTTTTCTTCGAAAGGCCAGCCGGACGCATCCAAGCCATAGACATCGTGCAGCAAGGGGCAAGTTCCTATTTTGTCACTTTGGCCGCCGCAATAGATGAAGAGCTCATCGGTTTCAACATCACCGGCATCAATGTGGTATTGAAGAGCATTATGTTCACCTACAATCAAAACTTCAAAAAAGAAGAAATCACCGCGGCTTATGAAGGAGGTGTGGTGACAAGTGAAAAGCAAAAGAAAAAGCTGCTGGAAATCCCGGAAAGCCTCGATAATTTCAGGCTGATGCAAAGCATGGAAAATGATGAAAAAGACGTGATCTTAATATTTGAAGAACTTGATGTCATGACGGACTTTCACCAAAATGAGACCCATTCGCTCATGCCATGGAAATTTAAATCGAAGAACGAGAAATACCACTATGGTGGCGATTTGCTTTTATATTGTTTTACCGAGAGTGGTTTATTGAAATGGAAAAAAGCCGTACAAAAGTCGCAATATAGCCTGGGCAACAGTCTGGGCTTATCCTATATTCCCAGCATGGAAAAAAACCAACTTCGACTATTGGTATCAGAAAACAGTAAAGGAGGAAATATTTATATTTTCGATATTAATACCATCGATGGTACGGTGAGCTCCAAAACCAACCTGCTGCCCGATCATAGTGTGGAGCTGGTAAAAAAGTATAGTTGTTGGCTCCAAAGCCAGGCTGTAGTGGTCTGTGGCATTTCACCTGTCAATGCTTCGAAAAGGACTTTGATGCTGGTGGAGTTTTAACTTTTGCCTGCCAATCAGGAACTATGCCAGAGGTTTTTTTGTCAGAAGTCAGGAATAAATAGGGTCAGCTCAAAAACGCAAAAATTTGTATATGACTAAGATAAGGAAAATGAGCGCTGACCCGAGCGCAATTTAGTTATGCGCGAAGCTCCTTAATCCACCGCTTATTTAATATTATTTGTTTCTGATCACTGCTTCAAGTGCAAGCATTATTAGCCTAATGCCCGTATATCCATTCAAAAAACGGCCTAAAAACAAAGCAACATCCCGGGGAATTTCCCTGAAACATACAATTTGGCGTTATTTCCGTTTGATACAAGGTGTAAGATGGTGTGGTTATGCCCGATTCATTTCAACTTCTGATAAAAATCCAGTAGCCTGGACAATTCCTCCGGTTTGTTGGCGGATATTTTTTCTTTTTTGGCAAATGCAGTCAGCTCTTGTTGATTGCCGCCCAATGCTTCGATCAGTTTCTTTACCGACTTCACGTCTTCGATTTTTTCCGGAGCCACCATTACAAAATGCTCATCGTTACTGCGCACAAACCTTGCCGGTTTGGCATCAACATAGGCCTTTGGCGCCTCCTGATCTTGAAAAATCACTTTCATCTTGGTGAGCAATGCCGGATAGCCGCTGTTCCATTTTTTCGCATATCCGCTGGGATCAGAGCCGTTTTGCATGTTCAAAAAAACAAATACCTCTTCTCCGATCAATACCTTGTCGAGCTTTTTTGGGTTGGCAATGGCCATGATGATTTCTTTGATCTTAAATTCCATCTCATCATTGAAAATATTGTACCGAAGCGGCACATCGCTAACCTCATATTTTCCTTCGTAATAGATATTGCCATTCGCGAAGTCATCGGCCAAATATGGCGAGCCGTCTATATTCGAGTCATTCCCTTCTCCATTTTTAATCCTGTACACATCTAGCGACAGTTCATTGATAGACCTGTTCATATAACCACTTTGAGCCAGGAGCGGCTGCATACCGCAGTTAAAGGCAATACATAAAATAAAAACTGTTTTCATCGCTGGAATTGATAGTTAGACCATGTATAAACTTAGCATTTTTGCACAAAAAAATCTGACACCACAAAAGCCAACGTCATATAAAATCAAAAAATTGGCTATTCGACCCGAGCATTGTAAATTGAGATTAGTAGTTTGCGAATAATTTTTTGAGATTTTTAAAATTAATAATTTTATAAACAGTTTGTACAAAAACATGGTATTTCAAAAAGAAATCAGTCTTAAAACCTTTTTCGCGCGGTTTTCATCTTATCGATGACGAGATACTAAAGCAACTTCCGGAACTCCAAAAAATACAGGCTGGTATATTAAATGTCTTTATCAAGCATACCTCGGCCTCGCTCACCATCAATGAAAATGCCGACCCGACTGTTCGGATGGACTTTGAGCGTCATTTCAACGAAATGATCCCCGAAAACATGCCTTACTACCAGCACGACTATGAAGGCTCCGACGATATGCCCGCGCATCTAAAAGCTTCTGTATTGGGCAGTTCTGTGACCATACCTGTGAGCAAGGGACACCTCAATGTGGGCACCTGGCAAGGCTTATACCTGTGCGAGCACCGAAACCATGGAGGCTCGAGAAAGCTGGTGCTGACGCTTTATGGTGAGTAAACTACACGATGGTGGATTTTATAGAAAAATGAGGGATTTTTCCAATACTATGCTCTCGTTTATAGTTTAATTTTATAATTTTTGAATATGAATAAAAGACTTTTACTGCTCAGCAATTCTACTAATCCGGGTGAAGCTTATTTGAGCTGGCCTATGCCATACATCAAAGATTTTTTGGGAAAGCCAAAAAAAATCCTTTTCATTCCATATGCCGGGGTCAGCATCTCTTACGAAGATTATTTTACTGCGGTCGCCGGACAAATGACCACCTTGGGTCATGAGGTGACTGGTATTCACCAGATCGAAACCGATGTGGGATTCCTGAATAAATTTGATGCTATAGCCATTGGCGGAGGCAATACCTTTAGGCTTGCCGATCTATTGCAAGGTCACCACTTGATAGAAACCTTGCGTGAAGCGGTAGAAAACGGCATGCCCTATTTTGGCTGGAGTGCAGGGAGCAACATAGCCTGCCCCACCATTAAGACTACCAACGATATGCCTATTGTAGAGCCCCGTTCGTTTAATGGCTTAAATTTGATTCCTTTCCAGATCAATCCGCACTATACCGAAGCCACCATACCCAACCATGGCGGGGAAAGCCGGGAAATGCGCCTCAAGGAATTTACCATGGTAAACCAGGATACACATGTGGCATGCCTGCCCGAAGGGTCGTTTTTGAGGCTGGAAGGACAAGTATTGACCTTTGGTGGTGGTGGTGAATGCAAGGTCTTTAAACATAAAAAATCCCCGGTGCTGTACGCCCCGGGGGAAGATTTGAGCTGGCTAATGCGGCATTGAATCAAAGGTCGCCGCTTATTTTGCCTCCCAGGTTGGTAGAAGACTGCACGTCGGCAGGTTTGCCTCGATATTTCACTTCTGCTTTGGAGCCGGCAGTGGCTTCCAGCTTGTCGATTACCCACACTACCACATCTGAGTTGGCGTTGGACTTGACGTAAGCATGCTCACTTTTAAGCTCGTAGGCGTTGTAATTGGCTCCTATGCTGGCATCCACTTCCTGCATGTCTGTCTTACCTGCAATTTCTATCCTGCCGCCATTGGTGACGTTGACTTTAAGCGCCGCCACATCTACCCTTAAGTTGATCACCCCATTTGTACTGGCTCGTATGGCCAGTTGATCTCCTTTGAGTACATCAGCAAATTTGAGCTCTGCCTTGTTGGTGGCTTCTATACTCCTGAGTTTGACATATTCCACTTCTATTTTGATGTCGGTGTCTTTATATATGCCCGTTTTCAATTTGATTTTCAATGCTCTACCCGCAGTCTCAGTCACCACTTTATCGTAGCCAATACCGTGAGCCACTATCGTAATCCTTTCCTTGTCTGACTGAGTAAAAGTCACATGCATGTTGTCAGAAACGCTAACCTCATCAAAAGTATCAATCTCGCGCACTACTTTGTTTTGCGCTGTCGCAGGCGAGAGGAAGATAAAAAACATGGTGGTGAAGACGATTCCAAAGAGAATATTTGTCTGTGTTTTCATAATTCAATTTTTTCTGCAAATGTATAAAATTCCTGTGGGCAATAAGGGCATAAATATGCAAAACCCATCAGCTTTATGTTTCTGATGGGTTTTGACAGGTTTGCCCTAAGTAAACGATTAAACGTGTTTGCTATTTCATTTTATACCTCTTCCAGTTCTTGCATTTCTTTCATCAGTCTGTGCTGAATATCCATGGGTACCGGAGTATATTCGGCAAATTTGGTTGAAAAGCTCGCCCTGCCCTGAGTGATAGACCTAAGTGAAGTGGTGTATTTGTATAGTTCGGCCAGCGGGGTTTTGGCTTTTATTATTTTGTAAATCCCCTTGCTATCCATACCCTGAATGATCGCCCTGCGAGACTGCAAGTCGGTCATCACTTCGCCCATCAGGTCATCGGGAACCATTACTTCCAGGTCGTTGATGGGTTCCAGGATTTTGGGATCTGCTTTTTTGAATGCTTCTTTAAAAGCCTGCGCCCCGGCAATCTTAAAGGAAATATCATTTGAATCGACGGGGTGCATTTTGCCGTCGTACACCATTACCCTGATATCGCGCACATAAGATCCAGTAATGGGGCCAACCTCCATTTTTCCATAATCCCCTTCAATATGGAGGGGATATACCGGGCATCGATCACACCGCCCACTATACAATTGTAAAACACCAATTTGCCACCCCAATCCAGCTCGATCACTTCTTTGCCCCTGATGTTGAAATCAGTAGGATCGGGCATACCATCATAGTACGGCTCAATCCTGATAAAAACCTCGCCAAATTGACCTGCCCCGCCCGATTGCTTTTTGTGTCTGTAGTCGGCATCGGCTGCCTTTTGTATGGTTTCACGATACGCAATTCTTGGTTTGAGGTATTCAATTTCTATTTTATGGAGGTGCGATAGCTTCCATTCGGTAACAGCAAAGTGCAATTCGCCCTGACCATTCAAAATGAGTTGCTTGAGTTCTTTGGAATAACCATACAATATGGTCGGATCTTCTTCATGTATTTCACGGAGTGCTTCGGCCAGCTTTTCGTCATCATTTTTGTCTTTGGCCCGTATCGCCGAAGTAATCCTTGGAGCAGGAAATTCCATAGGCTCTATGGCATAGCTTACACTCTTTTCGTGCAGGGTTTGGTTCGTGTGGGTATTTTTTAGTTTTACGGTAGCACCAATATCCCCGGCCACCAGTTGATCAACGCTGTTTTTATTTTTGCCATCCATGATAAACAACTGGTTGAAGCGCTCAGTGGTGTCATTTTGATTGTTGATGAGATCCTGTCCAACCTTGAGCACACCAGATATTACCTTGAAATAGGTGATTTTTCCGAGGAAGGGCTCTATTATGGTTTTAAATACAAATATAGAAGTAGGATGGCTGGGGTCGCAGGCTATTTCCTCGCCTTCGGTGGTTACCTCAGGATTCATCTCTATGGCTGCAGGAGCCACATTGTCGATAAAGCCCATGAGCCGGCCACTGCCCATATTGTTTTTGCCGACAGGCAAAACACCGGGAACACCTCATGCTTCACCATGCCTATTTTGAGCCCTTTACGCAACTCATCCTCGTCGAGACTGCCTTTCTCAAAATAGAGCTCCATGAGTTCTTCATCATTTTCTGCTGCTTTTTCCACCAGTTCATTGTGCAGCGCAGTAGCGTTTTCCATTTCTTCCTTTGGTATGGGCAACTTCTCCGGCTTGCCTCCCTCCTTCGGAAATTTGTACATGGTCATTTTCAGCAAATCTATGATGCTGTCAAAGCCCTCGCCCTGATTGACCGGATATTGCATAAGAATGGCCGGGGCGCCAAAGCTTTTCTTAATGGAGTCCAAAGCCATTTCAAAATTCGCCTTTGGGTGATCTAACTGGTTGATGGCCAGGATCACCGGTTTACGAAACTGGTCTGCATAGTTCCAGATCAACTCGGTACTTACCTCCACACCCTGTTGGGCGTTGATCAACAGCACGCAGGTATCGGCTACCTTCATCGACGATACGATCTCGCCCATAAAGTCGTCAAGACCGGGAGTATCTATTATATTTATTTTATATCCTCGCCACTCGGTGTGCATCGAGGTGGCATAGACAGAATTTTGCCTGTCGTGTTCAATGTCGTGATAGTCGGATACCGTGTTTTTGTCTTCCACTGATCCTCTTCTGTTTAATATCCCAGCTTCAAAAAGCATTGTTTCGGCAAGGGTGGTCTTGCCGCTCTTCGCCCCTCCAATCAACACCACATTTTTGATATGCTTCTCATCATAAGTCTTCATAATTGTCAATGTTTTTGGTTAAAAAATAAATGTAAAAAATCCCGTATCTGCATAGGATGTCTGGTAAATCTAACCGAATGGCATATGAAAAGCAACATTTTGATATTCAAATGTATCTGCCCTTAAGCCCGGATATTTCCTATAAAAACGAACTGATTACGAGCGGTGAGTGATGCTCCGTCAAACCACCGAATTGTTGTGGAAATTAGTCCCCAAATGCGCTGTGGCCACATTTTTTTGTTTTTTATCACGGGAAAAATCTTGCAATGATAGAGTTTCTCCAAAAAAAAGCCTGATGCTGTGCGATCGCATGGCTTTTGGTAGGCTGTCAATAATTTGTTGTCCTATTCAAGGATATATCCTAAGAGCAAATGAGGCAATACAGTTTTTTTGTCCATCCGACGTCGTGATAGGTTTCATTTATGCTAAAGCATTACATCCCGCCTGGCGCCTCAAAAAATTCGTTCGAAATTGATCTGATATATTCGCAGCATCAAATTTTAAAATTAAGTTATGAAGAGGTCGTCACATTTGATTAGGTTAATAATTATTAACCTTCTGCTGTTGATTTTTGTGGGTGGTGTACACGCTCAATCATCTTTTAAGGCTGTAAACAAACCAGCAACGTTCAAGCCTGGCCAAAATTCTCCTTTTGGCTATTGGGAATACCTTCCGGATGGATATAATTCATCTTCAAAAGATTGGCCATTGATTGTCTTTTTACCGGGATTGGGTGAAAAAGGAAATGGCACTACCGAATTGAGCAGGCTTTTGTCTAATGGTCCGCCAAAACTGATCAAGAACGGAAAAGATTTTCCTTTTTTGATCATGTCGCCACAAAGCTGGAACGGATGGTGGGATGCAGACATTCTGATCTATTTTCTCGATGAATTGGAAAAACGTACCGGGTTGATCGTGACAGGGTATATTTCACCGGACTTAGCGCCGGAGGGATAGGTACCTGGAGTTTTGCCACCAAGTATCCCCAACGAGTAGCTGCAGTGGTGCCGATAGCAGGCAATGGGCAGGGGCTCACCATTTGTAATATGAAGGATGTGCCCGTGTGGGCCTTTCATGGCGATGCCGATGGCACCGTTTCTCCTTATGGATCTATTACACCTATCAAAGATCTGAAAAATTGTACCCCTAAGCCGGGTACAACGCCCAAGCTCACTATGTACCCCGGTGTGGGTCACAACTCATGGGATCGTACCTACGATAACTCGGGCATGGGCAAAGAAAGCGCTCAGTACGACCCTTTCGACATGAGCATATTTGACTGGTTTTTGCAATATTCCAAGAAAAATATCAGTGTCAACCTGGGGGGTGATAAATCCATCACTTTGCCCACTAACTCCATAAGTTTAAACAGCACTGCTAACAGCTCCAATGGCATCAAAAGCTATAGCTGGACAAAACAGTCTGGCCCTTCGGCCACATTAACAAATGCCAATACAGCTACAGTGTCGGTTTCTGCCATGATTGCCGGTTCCTACGTTTTCAGGCTTACCATTACCGACAACACCAATGCAACAGCATATGATGAAATAAAGGTAACAGTAAACCCAAAGCCCAACGCCGCACCATTGGCCAATGCCGGTAGCGACAAGATCATCGCATTGCCTGTCAATAGCATTGCCATCAGCGGCGCTGCGAGTGATACCGATGGAAGTATTTCTACCTATCTGTGGAGTAAGTCCAGCGGCCCATCCGCCACCTTACAAAATACAGACAAAGCCACCTTGAATGTGACCAACATGATCGCGGGATCGTACGTATTTAAGCTCACCGTCACAGACAATGCAGGTGCCACTGCTTCTGACGAAATGAAAGTAACGGTGGAAGGTGCAAATAAAGCCCCAGCGGCTAATGCCGGCAGCGATATTACTATTAAACTACCAGTAAACTCGGCTGCACTCCAGGGCTCAGCTTCAGATAGCGATGGCACCATAGCTACTTATAGTTGGAGCAAAGTAAGTGGCGGTGCGGCCAACTTGCAACACCAAAACACCGCCAACCTATCTGTTAGCGGACTGCTGGTTGGTTCTTACATTTTCAGACTTACTGTAGTAGACAATGAAGGTGCCAGCCATTTCGATGAGGCAAAAGTGATCGTGAATCCTGCCGATCTGCCTGCACTTCCACCTGCCGGAGAAAACTCCGCATTGAGATCTTTTAAACTAAACGCGGCAAATTCGAGTGTGAGCTGTGGACTATCAGGCTGGAATGATATTATTTTTCCAATACCTGTGAAAACTAGCAAGAGTTACACATTGAAAGATTCAACCGGGCAACTTACTGACGTGTCACTTACCCTGTGGAATGGCATGAATGGCTCTACCGTGATTGGTGTGGCCGACAATGGATCAACCTTTAAATCGACTATCTGCCCCGACAATGTGATGCGTTATACAGCCTACACTACCGGCAATTGCGTGATGGAAGTGAATGGCCTCAACCCGGCTAACCATTACACAATGGAGTTCTACATTGGACGTAGCGGTTCGGGTAGCCGAAAAACAAAAATCACCGTAAATGGCCAAAGCCAGACCATAGAATCCATCAATAACAAGAGCAACACATTACTATTCGAAAGTGTGAAACCAAGCAATGGCAAGATCACTTTCAGCTTTGGCATCGATAACGATACCTGGTCATATTTGAATGGCCTGACCATCAGGGAGTTTGATCTTTCTTCGGCCAGGAGTGCTTCTGCAAACGCTGAAATAACTGAAAGCCTGGAACTTGAGCTGTCACAAGCCAGTTTCACCGTATATCCAAACCCGGCAAAGGACAGATTATTTATGAAAGGGGAGTTCAGCCCCGGTAGTCGCTATAGCATCAATATATTTAGCCTTGCGGGCAACCTCGTCTATAGAAAAAATCTGGAAAACGAGCTGGACAAGGGTATAGAGCTGGACATTCCCAACGGTATGTATATACTAAAGGTACAGGACGATCAAGGTGGCCATTTTCAAAAGCGTTTTGTGGTGTCTAAATAGAAAGTGATTTCTTTGAGATTTGTGATTTGAGGTTAGAAATTTTTGAACTTTCTCAGGAGCCGACTTTATAGACATAGGGCCTAAATATGATCTGAAAGCCTTCCGGAATATCCGGAGGGCTTTTTTTGCAGGTACAAATGCGGTGCTCAGGTTACCTGCTGCCTGGTTTATCAATTTAGCGCAATAGTATTTCCTTCAAAATAGGCTACTTTGAGAAGAACAATAATGTACGGCTAGTCTGCCGAACTAACCTTAGGAATGAGATTGCCCCGGCCAGGTATGAAATGGTAGTGTAGCAGAACACAAAGATAAGCCTTCGTCCTGTATGGAAGATTTGGGGTTTTACTATGAAATGTTTCTGTTGGGCATCACCTGTCTATACCGCAAAATCACCCTTTTATAAAAAGTATCGGATATTTGCGCTGGCAGATAGGAAGATGAACCAACGCTTATTCCTCCTTGAACGTCTTTTCGATGTATAATGAAATGGTGTATCCTATCCCAACAGACATGGTGAGCGCGATCAAAACAAATGAAGTAATTAAAAATAGCATGGCTTTGTTTTTTTGTTGTAAATATGTGTGAAAAAATGTTTTGCCTTCTGGTATTAACAAAAGAGAACTGATATATGTAATATTTTATAGTAAATATTAAAATTGTAAAATACTGATATACAGTTAAATAAAAACAATATCTAAAGTAATGGTTTATATATGAAAAAGCTGCAAATCAGGGATTTAATCCTATTTGAAAATACAGACTATTTGGCAATTAACAAACCCTATGGCATATCAACATTGGAAGACAGAATGGAAAATACCAACATCCTGGCCATGGCCAAAGAGACTTTTCCGGATATTCAGGTGTGTCACCGACTCGACAAAGATACGTCGGGCATACTGATGCTTGCCAAAAACCCAGAAGCATACAAGCACCTGGCCATGCAATTTCAACGGCGGGAAGTGGATAAAACCTATCATGCCGTAGTCCATGGCAACACCAGCTTTGACCATGAACTGGTGGACTTGCCACTTACCGTTAAGGGGCATGGTATCGTGAAGTGGGACGTACAAGGGGGTAAAGAGTCGACGACATATTTTACTACCCTTCAAAATTTCAAGTTATGCTCATTGATCGAATGCAAGCCGCTAACCGGCAGAAGGCACCAGATAAGGGTTCATCTCAAATTTATAACTCATCCTATCCTGGCCGACACTATGTACGAAGGGTCGCTGCTTTTCTTGTCGCAAATCAAGCGGAATTATAAAGCCAGCCAAAGGGACGAAAAACCTATGATCAATAGAATGCCGCTGCATGCTTATTCTATAGCTTTCGAACTGGTGGATGGGCAAAGTCAATATATCGAGGCACCATATCCCAAAGATTACGAAATACTTTTGCGGCAATTGAACAAATACGCGAGCGCGTAGGGCAGCAACGCCTTTCTAGCTGAGCTGTTGATAGTGGTCTCAGTTCAGCACCTGGGAAGCAAGGTAAAAGCCGGGAAGATAAACAGGACTAGGCATACCCCAGGATGCTGTTGAATAGTGTATGAATTTGCTGCGCCGAAGATGTCCAGGAAAGGGACGCCACATCTTCCAAATTGTGTTGGATGATGGTCTCGCGCAATTTGCGATTGTTTTTTATTGAAATAATATGGTTTGCAAATATCTCGGTGTCCCAAAAGTTAGCTTTTGGCGTTCGATGTAAAACTTCTGAGGCACCTGTTTTAGTAGAAAGCACTACCGGCAGCGACATCGAAGCTGCTTCTATTGCCGTAAGCCCGAAGGGCTCAGAAATAGAAGGCATACACAGTAGATCACAATTCTGATAAAGCGAAAAAAGCAATTCCCGCTCTACGTATCCGAGATATTTAAAATGAGGGGCTATTTCGTTAAATCCATCAATTTTATCAAAGCTCACTTTGCCCTTTCCTCTGCCAACTACTATAAATTCGGCATTGTCGGTACGCTGCAACACATTCCGGGCTATTTTCATGAAATATTCTATGCCCTTATTGCCGTCTATTCGCCCGGCAAATAATATTTTGTATTTGCCACCTTTTTTTATCCCAAAATCTTCAATTTTCTCGGGCATCGAAACGGCGTTGTACACCGTGGTTATCTGATTGCTGCTCAGTCCGTAGTTGCTTTCTATCAGACCTTTGGTATAATCGCTGGCTGATATTACTTTATCGGCTTTGGACATGGCATACCGCTCAATATGATATACCCAACTGGCATCTTTGTGTCCGACCCGGTCGTATTCAAGGGAATGCACATGAATAACCAATGGCTTTTGGTACCGGTTTTTTAGTGCTATCCCGGCCATAAAGGTCATCCAGTCATGGGCATGGATTATATCAAAGTCAAGGTTTTCGGCGAGCATCTCCACCAATCTGTTATAGACGTAAATTTTATCCTGAACATGCTCTCCAAATACATCTACTTCGTCGTAAAAGAGCTTTTCGTATGTTTTTACGGTCTTTTTTTGAATTGACTCTATTCTTTTCTCCATTATCTCCACGGTGCGCGTGCCCGGATAGTATATTGAGCTGTCTTCATTATTGCTTTGACTTGTGGTATGATAAGGATCAAGGGATACCGCCAATTCGAAACTTCCGTTTTTTTGTATATGAATATATTCTTCTTCAATAATTTTTTTTGCTCTATGCTAAGGTCTTCACTGCCCAGCAGTACCTCTTCCCTGAGTTGGACTTTATTCACTTTGGGATAAATTACTTTGAGATCAACCAGGTTGGAGAGTGCTTTGTTGATTCCTTCGCAGGCAACACCCACGCCACTTGTGATAGAAGGATGATATTTCCATGCAAGTGAAAGTACTTTCATTGTAATTTAATTTAACTGTTGAACTTGTTTGGTTTTTGTCGAAATATACGGGCAATACGCCCTTTTATCTATTTTGAAAGTTAATGATTATAATTTACAAATAAATAGTAATGCCGGGGAAAGAAAAGCCTTTTAAAATAAATCGTGGCCATTTTGCAAAAAAAAAGCCCGATGACCGGGCTTCTGTTTTTTAGCCAATTTTGGTGTAATTGTATAGCTTTTCGTAGTATTGATAGGCCATCCTGTCCGAATCGAAATAAGGCACCACATCTTGCATACTACTTTTCATGATCGACACCCACTGCTTAGCATTATCATAGTAGGTCGGAATGATTTCGTCTTCCAAAATATCGAGCATGTTTTGAAGATCAAGATGATCTTGTTGATGAATTGGCAGGGTAAGATCGACCGGAGGAACGACAAAGCTGTTGACTCCATGCTTGGAATATTCTGGTATCCAGCCATCGTAGGTGGAGAAATTGATTGATCCATTCATGGAAGCTGTCATACCACTTGTCCCGGAAGCTTCGCGCGGTACCCTGGGGTTGTTGAGCCATACATCAGAGCCACATTTCAGACGACGCGACAATCTTAGTTCATAACCCACCATCACCGCAATGTTCCTGTGTTTTTTGCTCAAATGCACCAGACTGTTGAAAATACTGATGGCGTTGTAATCCATTGGGTAAGGCTTTCCTGCCCATATTATCTGAACAGGCTTGTCTACATTGGACATGATCTTGTCAAAGCGCTCAATATCATGTGTGATCATCGCTGGTCTTTTGTATTCGGCAAATCGTCTGGCCCACACAATGGTAAGTACATCTTTATCAAATAGCTGTCCTGTCTGGTCTGCTACTTCGTCAAAAAGCAATTTTTTCAATTCCTTCTTTCGCTTTACCAACAATTCGTCGTCGTCTTTTTCCAAAGCCTTGTTGAGCATATAATCTGCCCAATATTTTTTGTTTTGCGCATTGGTCACCGATATTATTGGGCAAATACCTTCATATTTGTTCCACATTTTATTCGAAACTTCTCCATGCAATTGAGAGACGCCATTGGCGATTTTTGAAAACCTCAATGCGACCAGGGAATGGTTAAAAACGTTGTCCTTGATATCGGTGATCTTTCGAACTTCATCCAGCGGTACACCGCAGAAGAATCCCATTTTTTCCAATAGACGGATATCATGCTTTTCGTTACCTGCCTCTTCGGGAGTGTGGGTGGTAAAAACAAGTTTTTCTTTGAGTCCGGCCAGATCTTTATTTTTTGCGTAAATTGAAAATGCCAGGGAAAGCGCATGGGCCTCGTTGAGGTGATAAATTTCTGTATCATGCTCTAGCAATTCGAGGAGCTTGGCTCCACCTACACCTAGCAATATACTCTGTGCAACCTTGCCTGCCGGGTCAGAATCATACAATTTGTGCGAGGTAGTTTGCGCCAAATAGTCGTTTTCTGGTACGTCTGTAGACAGAAAAAACATGGGAACCGTTCCAAAAACACCCGGAGGTAGATAAAATGTCTTTACATGTACGGGATGATTGTTGATCTCGATTTGGAAATTGATATTTGCATCTTCAATAAAGGAATACAATTTTTCCTGAAACAAAGCGTCCATAGACTGGTCGCCCCGACGAATCTGATCATAATATCCGTATTTCCACAAGATACCGATACCAATCATATTTTGCTTAAGCTCAAATGCGCTTCTCATATGCGATCCTGCCAGAAATCCCAGGCCGCCCGAATATGTTTTTAGCGGTTGGTCTATTGCAAATTCCATACTCAGGTACGCCACTCTTTTTTGATATTTCGGATCAAAGGAATATGGATGCTGAAATTCTTTTTTTAGTGCCATGGTTTTAAAATTAAATTCTAAATGTTGTTTTCTTGTTTTTAACCAATTCGCAAAATAAGCTAAAAATATAAAGTATTTGAATTGACCAATATTTTTGTGCCACTTTATTACATGCAGTTTGAGCTCCGGTTCACACCTCGCTCATGGTCAAACATTAGTAGCTGTCAAATGGTTTCTTTCCATTGTTCATCAGCTTTTTTTAGAGGATGGAAATTGAAAAAAAAACCCCGACCAAGGAGACGGGGTTTGATATTTTAAGTCAAGAACCAGCTAAACCAATTGTGGTTCGACGGGCTGGAGGTTTTTAGTGATGATCTTATCGAGCACATCGGCTCGGAGTGTATCTTTAAGAATGTAATCATCTACATATTCGATAAATGGCAGGCTCCAGTTTGAGCTCTTGAGTGCCAAAATTTTTATTGCCCTGGTTTTTACATTTTGCTTCAGCACCCTTATCAGTTTCTGAATATCGTCGCGCCTCAGGTTGTCATCGACAAAGATCACTTCAGGTTTGGTTTTTGTAATCCTTTCGATGCTGTCTTTTACACTAAAGCAAAAATCGGCCAGGTAATTTTTTGACCTTATTCCGCTTAAAATGTTGTAAATGGAGGTCATTTCCAATGGATTGTTCCCAATAATCAGGACAGGTATCTTACTCCTTTTGATACCCAATGCTTCGATCCAATTTTCGCTGTTTGTTGATGATGTAACTAACATAATTCCTTATTTATTAATTAAGTACAATTATATATAAATAAGATTATACAAATATAATCCCTGGCCACTATCAAAAACAAATTTCTAGCCAAAAAATTATGAAGTAATTATGTGTCTTAAACTATCGAAGACAAATAAAGTTTCGTTTTGATAAAATCTGCTTAACAAATGCTGAACATTGGGAGCTAAAACTTTATGTAAGATTTGGCTCAGGCCTACAAGAGCTTATATGCCTGCTTGCAACAAGATCAAACTTATCTATAGCTGGGGTGCCAGGCTATCCTGTAAAAAAGGCCAGTGGCACTAAGCTGCCACAGCGTAGTGGCCTATAGATTACTTCTTTTCGAGTTTTTTGATGATGCCAGACAGATGATTGTTGAAAGCATCCTGCCAGTTGTCATCACCGTCCCACTGCTCGCCAAGATATATGTCGCCACTGTTAATATGCTTGACATAATACTTGTACACCATAGCATCTATTGGAATGGATTTTATATTGACATTTTCCTCCTTGTCTTTGCTGATGGTGACAAGAGCATCGACATCATCATCCACTTTGTATCCCAGTAGCTGCCGCACATTGCGGCCTGAAGTATTGAGGCGCATAAGCACAAATTGGAAGCCTTTTTGCAACATTTTTTTTTCATCATACTCATATGGTATGATTTCATATTTGTATGGATAATCTGCCAGAAACTGCTCCATATGCGCGTTTTTTAATAAACTTTTCTCATTCTCTTGCATAATGGCAGCAATCAACTTTTCCGACTCAGGTGTGCCCGGATTCTGAGGCACGGGAAGTTCCTCGAATTTTGGAATAGCCACCCGGTCTATTCTCAGATCAGTATTGAAGGCCTCAAATCTTTTTCCTTTTATGATATCTACCCCATGGAAATATTCCGGAGCATCCAGAATCAGCAAATTCTCCCTGTTAAGTCCTGCATTGTCTATCGATCTGGCCAGGTTGCGAAAGAGTATCTCCAGGTCTGATGTTTGCGATTTCCATGCTCCCTGATTATTGCTTACAAAATTTGGCCGTTGATTATACGCAGTTAACACCCCAATATATTGTGTACGGCCATCTACTACGTCCCTCGAAATCATCAAAATATTTTTTACATCCCGCGCGTTCAATTGTGCAGCCACACCGAGCTGCACGTCATAGCCTGCAATGAGATCGTCAATATAAAAATACAATACTGCATCAATGCTCAACTTTTTGATATAATAATGCGCTTCTTTAGCCACTTTTTCCCAGTCACCTCTGATTTGATCACCGCTGTCTGCAAGAGAAATAATCACAATAGTTTTGCTGGCTTGTAACTCTTTGGGAATGGCACCCATATCGGTATTGAGCACCGTCATCAGCTTAAGCTCTGCCGAACTTATGGTCTGGGCACTGAGAGTAGCAACTTTGAAAAATAACAGCGCCCCGAGCAGTGCAAAAAGTGTTTTTTGTTTTGACATAATTCAGTAGTTGGATCAAATATACTAGAGTGCTTTGTTTTATAGCCAATGAATGGATAAACTGTTAATTGCCTCTGATTTTTTGCTTGAGATAATGTGCGGTATGATTGTTATCTAGTTTGATCATATCCTCCGGAGTGCCCTGAAACACCAACTGCCCTCCGAGATCCCCTCCTTCAGGCCCCAGGTCGATTATCCAATCGGCCGATTTTATAACTTCGACATTGTGTTCAATAATGATGACCGAATGACCCTTGTGGATAAGCGCATTGATGGCCAATAGCAATTTTTCAATATCATGGAAATGCAACCCTGTAGTGGGTTCATCAAAAATAAATAAGGTGCGGTCGCTATCGGAAGACCCTCCCTTTCCTAGAAAAGAGGCCAGTTTTACCCTTTGTGCTTCGCCTCCACTAAGCGTGTTTGATGATTGGCCTAGTCCAATATAGCCCAAGCCTACATCTTGCAGCGGCTTCAGTTTTGAAATGATCCCTTTTTTTTCTTTGAAAAAACCCATCGCATCATCTACCGTGAGGTCGAGCACATCAGAGATGGTCTTGCCCTGATAGGTGACTTCGAGGATTTCAGATTTGAACCTTTGACCATGGCAACTTTCACAAGTCAGATAAATATCGGCCATGAACTGCATCTCTATCTTTACGGTTCCTTCGCCCTGGCATTCCTCACACCTACCCCCTTCTACATTAAATGAAAAAAAGGAAGGCTTATATCCGCGAGCTTTGGCCAGGGACTGTTCCGAAAACAACTGTCTTATCAAGTCATATGCTTTCACGTAAGTCACCGGATTGGAACGTGAAGACTTGCCTATGGGGTGTTGGTCAATGTATTCCAATGAAGAAATCATGTCTAGATCACCTTCTACACGATCGTATTTGCCACTGATTTCTGAAGCTATGCCCATTCTTTTGCCAATGGCCGGATAGATGATCCGTTTTACCAAGGTAGATTTTCCCGATCCGCTTACCCCTGTGATTGCCGTCAGCACCCCCAGGGGAATTTTAACATCTATGGATTTCAGGTTATTTTCGCGGGCTCCATATATCTCTATAGCATGCTTCCATGATCTTCTAATTGCCGGAACTTCTATTTGATCAAGGCCTGACAAAAACCTGGTTGTGTGCGAGAGACCCGGCTCTGGGATAAAGTGCGCATCACCTTGGAAAACAAGTTCGCCTCCATGCGTACCAGCTTCAGGGCCAATATCGATGATTTGGTCTGCTGCCTGCATGATTTCTTCTTCGTGCTCTACTACTATTACCGTATTGCCCAGGTCTCGAAGATATTTAAGTACTCTAATAAGTTGCGTGGTATCGCGCGGATGCAAGCCAATGCTGGGTTCATCTAATATATACATAGAGCCGACAAGCGAGCTGCCCAGAGAAGTGGCCAACTTGATGCGCTGAAATTCCCCACCCGAGAGTGAACTGGTCAATCTGTTCAGGGTCAAATATCCTAACCCTACCTGCTCGATATACGAAATGCGGTTTTTTATTTCTTTTAAGATGCGTTTAGAAACTTTGGTTTTATACTCATTTAGTGAGAGGTCAGCAAAAAAACCATTCAATTCATTGATTTGCATCAAGACCAGATCTACAATCGATTTACCATCAATTTTTACATAAGCAGCATCCTTTCGCAATTTAGTTCCACGACAGTCGGGGCATACCGTTCGGCCACGATAGCGCGATAGCATTACGCGATATTGTATTTTGTGCGTTTGTGTCTCTAAATACTGAAAAAAATCATCTATGCCCTGAAAATACTCATTTCCTGTCCATAGCAGTTCTTGCTGGTTTTTACTCAGGTCTTTGTAAGGCCTATGAATCGGAAAGTCAATTTTCGAGGCATTGCGCAAGAAATCATTCAGCCATTTTCGCATTCCTTCACTTCGCCAGGGCACTATAGCTCCTTCGTACACCGAAAGGTTGGGGTCTTGTATGACCAGATCCGGGTCGATTCCCAGAATCTTACCAAACCCTTCGCATCTTTTGCAGGCTCCATACGGATTGTTGAAACTAAAGAAGTTGGCGTTTGGCTCTTCAAACAAGATGCCGTCTGCTTCAAACTTATCTGAAAAGTGTTTTTCTTCGCCACCCATAAAATGCACGATACATTCGTCGTGACCCTCAAAGAAGGCGGTTTGCACAGAATCCGAAATTCTGAAAAGGTTGTCTTCATCATCTTTGACCACAGAAGCCCGGTCGATGACTATGCGTATATCGCCGAAAGTGAGGTTGGCAAAATTTTGTTGAAGCAGTTCTTCTATTTCGACCACCTCCGATCGAACCGCAACCCTGGTAAAACCCTTGCTCAGCAATATTTTTAATTCTTCGTCCAGTCCTCTGCCATTTTGCTGCTTCAGGGGAGACAATATCATAAACCGGGTTCCTTCATCGACACCTTGAATGTAATTGACCACATCGGTGACGGTATCGCGCGACACTATATTACCGCTAATAGGAGAGAATGTATCGCCAACGCGGGCAAAAAGCAGCTTCAGATAATCGTAAATCTCGGTAGAGGTGCCTACGGTGGAGCGGGGATTTCGGGTATTCACTTTTTGCTCTATGGCTATAGCAGGCGAAATCCCTTTGATGTAATCGACTTCAGGTTTTTCCATCCGACCCAAAAATTGCCTTGCGTAAGCGCTGAGGCTTTCGACATACATCCGTTGTCCTTCGGCAAAAAGTGTATCAAAAGCCAGGGAAGACTTTCCCGATCCGGAAAGCCCGGTAATCACCACCAGCTTATTTCTCGGTATGGCCACGGAGAGGTTCTTAAGGTTGTTGACCCGTGCCCCTTTGATTAATATATATTTTTTTGGATCTAAATTTTCGAGTATGTCTTTTGGTTTAATCTGGAGATTTGTCGTCATATACACCAAATATATGTATGGTAAACTGTATTTTAAAACTTTAAAACCTAACGCAAAGTTAAGCTTATTTCGATCTTAACTTATAACTGTCAGGCAAGCAAATATCTTATGATATTTAAAGAAAACTTGAGGAATGGACTATATAAATGATAAATATATGAGGTTAAAAATCCCCTGATATAGTTTTGCATGTTTTTTGCTTATTATATACATTTGGTGTCAACCTGATAATTAATTGTCTTACTCTTAACGGCATACTATGGCATAAAACTCTACGTTAACTAAATGTAACCAGAATGAAGAAGTATAGAATTAGTGACAGTGAGCTTGTATCACTTTACATTAATGGGAACGAAGAAGCCTTTAAAGATTTAGTATTAAGACATAAAAACAGGGTATTTACCACTATCCATCTGATCGTGAAAGACAGGTACCTTGCCGAAGACTTATTGCAAGAAACATTTATCAAAGCCGTGACCACTATTAAATCCGGCAGATACAATGATGAAGGCAAGTTTTTGCCTTGGATACTCAGGATAGGGCATAACCTTGCTATCGATACTTTTCGAAGGTCAAAGCGCTACCCTACCGTCTTGATGGAAGATGGTTCTAATATATTTGACAATTTGGAATTTGCCGAACCAACCATTGAAGACAGACAGGTGACGCAAGATTCGGTAAATAAGCTTAAGCGTCATATTCAAGAGTTACCAGACAGCCAGAAGCAAGTATTAATCATGAGATCCTACCTGGACATGAGCTTTAAAGAAATAGCTGATGAAACAGGGGTAAGTATAAATACAGCCTTGGGGCGGATGAGATATGCACTCATCAACCTCAAAAAGAAAATGCAGGAAAGCAACTTAGCCTATGACAAAAAAAATTACCCATGACGATGTACTGAAGTACATTTACAAGGAAACTTCTACGGAAGAAACCAATAATGTCGAAAATCAATTGGCATTAAACAATCTGGCGATGGAGTTTTATGTGGAATCTATGGAAATTATCTCCCGGATATCCGAACTTCAGCTTGAGCCTTCAATGAAATGTCAGGATAAAATCCTGGATTATTCGGGCTCTTTCAAATTCGAATCCATTAGTTAAAGCTTGTAGAAAGCCGGTTAATGTGCAAAATCAAATTCCAAGTGGCTTTTGAGCATTTGGTTTTTGGATTTTGAACATTACTAGTTAGTTGATTTTTGTTATTTAGTGCTTGGCTATACATTGTTACAGCTATATTTTTGCCCGCCATCAATGCTTATTATACCGCGGTACTACTAATAACCCAGCCTTAGTTTTTAAAGCATGTGCGGCATTAACTGTATAGTAGATAAGAAAAACAAGCTATCCAACAGCCTCATCAGCCTAATGGCGGAAGGCACCCGCCATCGTGGGCCCGACGAAACGAAGACGGTACAAATGCTATCAGCAAATTGCACCTACCACCTGGCCGCCAACAGACTCAAAATCACCGATCAGTCATTTGTCGCCTCCCAGCCAATGTGCTCCGATGATGGCAAAACAGCCATGCTTTTTAACGGGGAAATCTATAATTTTCATGAGCTTAAAAATGAATTGCTGCAAAAAGGAATTCGTTTTTTTTCCAATTCCGATACCGAGGTTTTGTTCCATTGGTTGCGCATGTATGGCAGGGAAGGGGTGAAACGGCTTGAAGGAATGTTTGCGATCATATTTGTAAACCTGGAAAACGATGAAGTATTTGTGGTACGAGACAAGTTTGGAATCAAACCCTTGTATTATTTTCATGATAACCGCTGTCTGATCGTCTCTTCGGAGATTAAGGCAATAATCGGAACAGGACTGGTTGAGAAAGAATTAGACCCTCAGCAGGTAAGTCACTACCTCGCCTACAAATATGCCCAAAGCCCTGGTACTTTTTTCAAGCAAATCCTTGAGGTTCTACCCGGACAAACCCTAATTGTCCGCAAAGATGAAATAATACATGAGATATACACCGAACCGATATGTGCTAAAGAGGAACTGGAAAATGCTACAATTGAAAACCTGCTTTGTGACAGTCTTTTGCAACAAATAGAGGCGCAAGTGCCTTTGGGTCTATTGCTCAGTGGCGGTGTGGACAGCACGTTACTGCTTGCACTGGCTCAAAAAGAAGGATTTCAAATGCCTACTTTTTCTATCGTAAATTCCCGTGATGAACAGTCTTTTGGAACAAAAGACCATGCCTATGCAAAACTAGCAGCGGCACAATACGGTGCCATTCATCACGAGGTGGAGTTGAATAGTTCCATGCTGGGAAATTTTGAGGATTTTATATCCACAGTAGATCAGCCCATTGGTGATTCGGCCTATTGGATGAGCTCGGAGATATGCAAATATGCGTCCTCTTCTGTGAAGGTATTGCTCTCCGGCGCCGGTGCAGACGAGCTATTCGGTGGCTACAACAGGCACCGGGCCTTTGACCACTATTTGAAAAACAGAAAATATTATAGCATGGCGGCGCCCATTTTAAGACCTGTCATCGACCTGTTGCCCACTGGAAAGGCAATGCCATTTCGAAAAAAAATAAAACTAATCGACAAACTGCTTAGATCCATAGCGCACAATCCTGAAAATACTTTTCGACATTTTATCACTTTCGACGAATTTCGTGAAGGAATACTGCCGGAAACGGAAACTTCTACAAATGACAAATTGGGATGGGCATTACAGCACGACCGAAAAAACTACCTGGTAAGCGATGTGCTGGCCCTGAGCGACAAAGCTTCCATGCTCCATGGAGTGGAACTGCGCGTGCCCTACCTTTCAGGAAAATTGGCTGACTACCTTGCGAGAATACCAGGCGAAAAGTTAATGAAAGGTGGAGGAAAACGCCCACTTAAGGACTTATTGATAAAATATGGAGGAAAAAAATATGCTTACCGCGCCAAAGAAGGCTTTGGCTTGCCCCTGGGCCATTGGCTCATGGATAAGAAAGCCAATCATTTGTGGGATGTGTTTCATACTGAAAATAGCCTGATTTATCAGTATGTAAACAAAGAAAAAATAGATCGATTGGTTGGCGAGCACAAACGAAAAGCAGAAGACCACGGACCGCTCCTATGGTCTGTTTTGGTTTTGGCTCATTGGCTGGAACTAAACGCATCATGAAAAAAATTCTGTACATCCACCAGTACTTTAAAACACCTGAAGAGGGTGGCGCCCTCAGATCGTATCATATCGCCTGTGAAATGGTGCGACGTGGCATGCAGGTAGAAATGATTACCGCATACAACGGCTCGAAGTTTCGCAAGGCGGTGGTGGAAGGCATGGTGGTGTACTATTTGCCTGTTGCTTATGCCAATGATTTTTCCACGTGGAAAAGATATTTTTCCTTTCTAAAATTTGCTTTTGCAGCCACCAAACTGGCAAGCAAAGTGCCAGATATAAAAATGGTATATGCCAGTTCCACTCCTCTAACAGTCGGTCTGGTGGCCATATGGCTTAGATGGAAAAGAAAAATCCCATATGTTTTCGAGGTTCGTGACCTATGGCCCGAAGCACCGATTCAGCTTGGCTTTATCCGATCTCCCTTTTTGAAAGACATAAGCACGAAATTGGAAATAGCCATCTACAAAAATGCCAAACATATAGTGGCGCTGTCACCCGGAATGGCCAGTGGTGTACGCAAAAAATTTCCGACTGCTAAAATCACTGTAGTGCCCAATATGGCAGATGTGGCCTTTTTTGATTTTAAAACACAAAAAAACAAAGAAGCAGGGCATTTACGATTGGGTATTTTGGGGCTTTTGGCTTGTCAAACAACCTGGATTTTGTATTGGAAATGGCTCAGGCATGCCTACTTGCAAGGGCAAAGGTCAGGTTTCTGATGATAGGTGCCGGGGCAAAGGCAAGGATGATCAGCACACGGGCACACCACATGAATTTGAATAACATCAGCATTTTGCCTCATCAAAACAGGAAGGAAATAAGACAATGGATGAAAGAGGTTGATGCCTGTCTTACCACATTCCTTGACATTCCTATCTTGCAAACCAATAGTCCCAACAAATTTTTTGAAGGCTTGGCGGCGGCAAAAATGTGCATCGTAAATACCCGTGGATGGCTCAAAGAACTGGTGGAGGAGCACAAATGCGGCATATTTGTAGACGCAGCCCATCCCCGCGAATTCCCAAAAATGATTGCGCCATTTGTCGAAGACGAGGCTTTACTACACACATATCAACAAAACGCCAGGAAGCTGGCTGTGGCCAGGTTTGCCAAAGATGACTTGGTCGGACAGATTGGCACTTTGATAGAAGAGCTGATGCTCAATAAGGAATAGGCTTGTATTTTGACTCATTGAATATTTTTTGAGCGTCTTGCTCCTGCATAAGCATGGGCAGGCTTATCTCCGGATTTTGAGCTGCATATTTCTCTACTATTCTCCAACCAATCCATCGGCCAATACGCCCGGGACAATTTTCTCCGATTTCAATAGTTTGTGGCCGCTCGCTGAGGAACTTGTCTTTGATATATGGACTTTTCTCGAAAAGCACCTCGTTTTCCAGCATGCTTGCCCATATTACTTGTTCATGCTCTGTGATGTCCCGGGTTTCAAAAGCGGTGTATCCGGTAAAAAGACTGTCGGGGGTGCAGGGCATCAGATTTTTGGCCATATGGTAGGCTTTGCCATAATAGATCATATCTGCCAGGGCAGATTTATCTTCGTAGTCGGTCGCATTGAAAAAATTGGCATACATCAGCATGATTTGCGGAACCATATACTCCTTTTGGTACCGTTTCAAAATATAGCCGGGGATATCTAGTGGCTGGTATTTGCCCTGAGCGCCCAGGTAATAGTCGAGGCCAATGATAATGAGGCTGTCCGAAAGATACAGATCATTGGCTATTCCGGTGACCACCGTTTGAATTTTTGGAATTTTGGCACTGGGAAAATAATACTTTAGGTAACGAAAAGCCTCTTCGAACTGGTGCCGGATATCTTCCAAATCGCCAAAGGTGCGATCCACTTCTATGAAGAGCGAGTCTATGCCGGGGTCATTCATCAAATTGTAAAAACGATCCCCCAATATTCCAGGATGGGGATATTCTTGTAACTTTAAGAATTCGTTAGTAAAGGTGGCATGGCTAAACAATAGTTTTTCCAGGCTGGCTTTACTTTCTATTTTATGCAGTTTTTTATCGAGGCGTTCTATCTCTATGGATATTTCGATGTCAGAAACATTGGGAGCATCTATACATTTGTCATTGTCGCAAGCAATAAACAAAACAGAAAACAGTAATAGAGTAAAAAAACTTTTTGAGCGCTTTAATTGAACCTGCTTCATTTAAATACATTATAATATGAAATATGTAATTACTGCAAGTTTAGTGATTTTGACGCTAAATGCTTCAATTGCCCAAACTAAACTAGGCCTCAAAGTTAACACCTCTCTGATCGCGTACCGGATAGACCAAAAATCGAACAGTATGGATGAACTCGGTGCCGGGCCAAAGCCCTTGGTACTCTCGGCAACGCTGTTTGCAGATATTCCACTGTCAAAAAATTACTTTTTCTCCACAGGAATCGGTTATATATCCAAAAGGGTCAACCTGGAAGTAATGCAGGAAGAAGGTCTGGAGGTGCAGGACAAAAGCTACAACCTACAGTATGTACAGTTGCCCGCCACTATAAAACTATATACCAATGAGATTGCGCTCGACAAAAAGTTGTATTTCCAATTTGGGCCATTGTTCGAGATCAACATTCATAGCAAAGAAAAAGACGGTCAAATAGATGTGATGAGCAAGTCGCAATTTTTCGACATATCCTTGCTGTTTGCTACCGGAATTCAGATTCAGGTGGCACCGCAGACGGCCATCTTATTGGGCATCAATTACACCAGAGGGCTAGTGAACATAGTGTCCAAACCGGCTTTGCCACAAATGGATCCGGTCATCAAAAACGACCTGTACGGCATAGATGTGGCCATAAAATTCTGATAGTATCATGCATTTCAAGACCCTTAATTTCACCCTTAAAAAAAACAATATGCGTAGTTTTCTCATTGTTGCCTGCTTTCTTCTTTTAATACACGAATCGTTGCCGGGGCAAAATATTTCTGTGAAAGAAAATGATTCGATTTCTATTCCTACAGATGAACAGGTGAAAATAGGCACCTTGGAAAACGGGCTGAAATATTATATAAGAGAAAATAAAAAGCCGGAAAACAGGGCAGAATTGCGATTGGTGGTTAAAGCAGGATCAATTTTAGAGGACGAGGATCAATTGGGTCTGGCTCACTTTATGGAGCATATGGCATTTAATGGTACGGAAAATTTTGCCAAAAACGACCTGGTGAGCTATCTGCAGTCGATCGGGGTCAAGTTTGGCGCCGACCTCAATGCCTACACCTCATTTGATGAGACAGTTTACATATTGCCGGTACCCACCGACGATGAGAAGATTTTGAACCAAAGTTTTCAAATCCTGGAAGATTGGGCACATCGAGTCACCCTGGCGCCGGCAGACATAGATAGTGAGCGTGGTGTGGTGATAGAAGAGTGGCGAAATGGTCGAGGAGCCGCCCAGCGGATGCGCGACGAGACCTTCCCGGTATTGCTAAAAGGCTCGAAATATGCACAGCGCTTGCCTATAGGCACGCTGGAAAGCCTCGAAAGCTTTGACCATGCCGCTTTGCAGCGCTTTTACCAGGATTGGTACCGCCCCAGCCTGATGGCTGTAATTGCGGTGGGCGATTTTGATGCCCGGGAAATCGAGAAAAAGATAAAAACGCATTTTGCTTCATTGCAAAACCCTGAAAACGAAAGGGAAAGAAAGCAATTTGGCCTGCCTGACCATGACGAAACCCTGGTAACCATCGCCACCGATGAAGAAGCCACTTTTAGCACGGTAGGGCTGTACATCAAAACGGACAAGGAACAGGAAATTTTTCTTCATGATTACTACAACAGCCTGCTCCACATCTTCTATACGGGCATGCTCAATCAACGATTGCAGGAGATTGCCCAGCAGCCCGATGCCCCATTTATCTCTGCGGGTACGAGTTACCGAAATTTCCTCGGCGACAAAAATGCCTTTACCGCCATGGCCAATGTGAGGGAAGGCGGCATCAGCGAAGGTCTCGAAGGCGTGCTTACCGAGACGGAACGGGTTAGAAGATTTGGGTTTACCGCCCCGGAACTTGAACGATTCAAAAAAGATTTTTTTAAGCTATTTTGAAAAATCATATAATGAAAGAGATAAATCTCAATCCAGAAATTATGCTCAGGAATACATCCGAAACTTCCTGGACAACGAGCCTATTCCGGGTATTGAATTTGAATATCACTTCGCCAACGAGCACATACCCACTATCGCACTGGAAGAAATCAATGCACTGAGCCAAAAGTTTTTCAAAGAAGGCAACAGGGTAATTGTGGTCAATGCCCCCAAAAAGGAAGATGTAATATTGCCCACAAAAGATGAGCTACTTGACGTGTTGTCGCTGGTGCAGCAAAAGCACATTTCGCCTTATATAGATGATATGGCAGGTCAAAAATTGATGGAGGAATTGCCAGAGTCCGGCTCAATAGTCAGCGAAGAGCAGATAGAACAAATCGATGTGACCGAAATCACCCTGAACAACGGGGTAAAAGTGATCTTGAAACCGACGGATTTCAAAAACGATGAAATCGTTATGACCGCCTGGAGCGAGGGAGGAAGTTCACTTTACGACCTTGATGATTACCAGTCGGCTGCCAATGCCGATGCTGTAGTCAATGAATGCGGTGTTGCCGGATATTCACCAAGCGACTTGCAAAAATTATTGGCGGGCAAAACCGCCAACGCCAGGCCATATATCGGCACCCTGGGCGAAGGTCTCAATGGAAGCTGTACGCCTAAAGATATGGAAACGATGTTTCAGCTTACACATTTATACTTCACCAAGCCAAACAAAAGCAAAGACCTTTTCGAGGCCTACATCGACAAAAGCAAAGCACTTTATAAAAACCTGCTCTCCAATCCCACCTATTATTTTTATAATGAAAGTGCCAAAGTGATGTCGCAAAATCATCCGCGGGGAGGACAGTTTCCAACCGAAGAAGACTGGGACAAAATCAACTTCGATCGCACTTTTGAAATTTACAATGAGCGCTTTCAAAATGCCGCTGACTTCACGTTCGTGATCGTGGGCAATTTCAGCCTCGACAGCATCAAACCCTACCTTGCCCGCTATCTGGGCAGTCTGCCGGCAAGCGACAGGCAAGAAAGCTGGCGAGATCTGGGAATCAGACCACCCGGTGGTGTAGTGAAAAAAGATTTTAGAAAGGGCGCAGACCCCAAAAGTTCGGTTTCCATTCGCTTTCATGGCGAATATCAGTATGACCGCAAGACCAACCATCAGATCAGCTCGCTTACCGACCTGATGGATATTTTGCTCATTGAGAAGATTCGGGAAGAAAAAGGCGGAGTGTATGGCATCAGTGCCAGACCTTCGACAAGCAAAGATCCATTCGAAAACTATATGATAAGCATCAACTTCCCCTGCAAACCTGAAAATTCAGACACACTGACCAATGCAGTGTTTGAAGTGATTCACAGCATAAAGCACGATGGGGTTGACACCGCACCAGTAAACAAAGTAAAAGAAACCCAGACCCGGGAAATGGAGGTGAAAATAAAAGAAAATGGCTATTGGGTCAGTGCGTTAAAATACAGCTATGAGCATGGATACGACCCGATAGAGATTGTCAACTATCAGGAAAAAATCGATTCCCTCACACCTGAGATACTGCAGAAAACCGCCCTAAAATACCTGAACGAGAAAAGTTATGTGTATCTGAGGTTGTTGCCTCAGGAGTAATCGCTGAGGTCTCTGAAAAATATATACATTTTGCCGGGGATGAGATAGTTGTGGCTTTCGACTGACTAAATCGGGTCTGCTTAGAAAAATTTTGTGGATGATTAAACAAAGGGAAAGGAGCGCAGACCCGTCAAACAGCGGGGTGCGATGGGCAGTGCGTGTAAGCATTTTTTTATCTTGATTTTTCTTTGCTTATATGCTTTTTATCAAATAAAAAAGGCGATAAAATAAAGCAAAATCCGGGTGAATTGCCCGGAAACATGATAATTGGAGATATTTAGCAAACCCTAAGCCGTCAATCTTCCAACTTGGGCGCGGCATCGTAACGGTTTTTGAGGTTGGGCAAAGATACCCTGAAGCAGGTACCTTGACGCATTTTTGACTTTACCTTTATTTTGCCTTTGAGTTTTTCCACTGTCTCCTTCACAATATATAGCCCGAGGCCCGAACCACTAAATTCCTGGGTGGCTCTAAAGAACATCTCGAAGATTTTGGGAAGGTACATTTCAGATATGCCAATGCCATTGTCCGATACCTCTATCACGCACTGGTCGCTCTCCATAAAGACCTTTACTTTAACAAACGGCTCCGGCTGATTGCCATTTGAATACTTTAAACTATTGGAGATCAAATTGTTTAGTATGATTGACAAGCGCTGTCTATCGGTATAAAACTGCAATTCTTCTTCGATATCGCATATGCGCTCCACCCGTTCAGCAGCTTTAGTATAGTGTTGGCCTTCGAATATTTCATCGAGCAAGTCCCGAAAATCGATGCGGCTTACTGTTATGCCCAATCTCGAATTTCTCGATAGATTTATGATTTCTTTAATAAATAGATCCAGCTTCTGAATGCTTTTCTCCTGAAGGGTGATATAATCGGCTATTTTATCGTGATCGGTCTCCATTTTCATGAGGCTGATCAAGCCTAAAATGGAGGTCAGTGGTGCCCGCAAATCATGGGATACCCGGTACACAAAGCTATCAAGTTCATTGTTAACTTTTTGCAGGTCGCGGTTTTTTTCAATCAGCTTAAACTGGCTGTTCTTGAGCTGGGTGATGTCTTCTATAAAAACCGACACCCCTTTTATCTTGCCTATTTCGCGAATCGGAAAGGTCTTAATTTCCCACACCCGCTCCTGGTTATCAAAGTTGTCTTGTTCCAGATAGATGCCTGGCTTGCCTTTGAGTGCAGATTCAAATCGCGCTTTCCATTCCTCCTGTACTTTTTCATTGGTGATCAATTCCAGTAGGTTCTGATGGATCCTGGGAATTTTGCCATACCGGCGGCTTACTTCATTAGAAAAGGCCGCATTAAAATCGATAATCTCCAATCGATTGTTCATCAGCCAGGTGACACGATCCGAATTGTCGAGTATGGCCCGCAGATTCGATTCTTTGTCGATAAAGTCAACTATGCGTTCGGCAACTTTCAGCTCCAGATTTTGGTTGAGCTCTTTGTATTCTTTTATGATTTCTGCGACATCTTGCTGTAATAGCGAAAAGGCATTGATCAATTCAAAATGCGGATCGTCATCGTCCACCTCAATTTCCACCTTTTTGAATTTCCCCTCCCACGAAATTTGGCCAATGGCTTCTAGTACCTTGTTGGTGCTATCAGTATGATTTTTCTTATAGTGCTCAATGATGTCGATCAACTCTTCCTTGCTTTTGAGGCTGAGTGATATGCGGTCGGTGACGGTCCAATCGGGAGAATAGTCTATACCTGCTTCGGGTGGAGTCTGCGACAATATCCTGTTGGTGGCTTCTTCTATTGACTGCGAAAAAAACAAATTTTCTACCTTGCCCTGGTAAATGAATTGGTAGATGCGAATGAGGGTCTTGTATTTAGGCGATATGACCAGATATCTGCTTTTCCAGTATTTTTCGAGCCTGTTGTTACATTCAACTATGCCCTTTCTCACCCGTATGCCCGGGTTTTCCAAATTACGCACGTCCCATATGACATGCACATCGTTGATTTGGTTTTCCACATGAAATTTCTCCAGCAGATCAGCGGCTTTGCGAATATCGTATGGGTTGGGAGACCCGTAAGACGAGATTATAAGAATATTGCCATCGACCAGAGCATTGCGACTTTGATATAACGTTTGATCCGAATGATATTCCGGCCACCATTCTACAGTCATCTGCTTACCATGGTATCCTATGGTATGTATGCTGCCGTGTAGCTCGAAAAGCTCCTCCAATGATACTATTTCATTAATCTGTCGATGCAATTTGCCTTAGTGTTTTAAAATGACCAATGAGGGACTAAAGATAGAGTTCAAATTATTTGTAATCGCCATCATTCTATACTTCTATTCTATTCATGTATGAATTTTAGAAAAATTAGCAATAAAAAAAGCCGAACACTGCCCGGCCTTTAAAAATATGATCCTGATGGACGCTATTGCATATTGAATGTGTACTCCCCTTCTAGTGCAGCAATTCTTCCTCCCCCTATGTCTGTACCGTCTGGTACGGTAAACCTGGCGGTAAAATTTGTTTCTGTCAATGGATTGAGTTGCATCACCACACCGTCTTCTCTGGTGATGGATTTGCCGTCTTCACTCACGGTATAAGACCCTGACGGCCATACGGCTGTAGATCCGGTGGCATGCCCTGAGGTAGTCATGGTGGTTTCAGAAAATGCAACCTTAAAATTGACCCAATCCGCAGCTTCGGTTGCCGTATTGGCAGGTACTACTACGGAACTCACCTCCCAGGTTTTAGATTTGAGGATATTGATGGTCAATTGCCTGGGTTCCTCATCCTTTTTTTTGTCTCCGCAATTTTGGAAAACCAATAGTGTAGTGAAAATAGCAGCAGTCAGTAGTGTTAATCTTAATTTTTTCATAAGGGCCAAATTAATAATGCTTACAGTATGGTATAATGATTTGATCTTTAAAAAACGAATGCTAAATGTCGGCAAAAATTCATTTAATCGAAGGTCAAAAACATGATTTTTGAATATGCGTACTATTTTGCCGGAAATCCTTGCATTCTACATGGGTTTATTACCCCCCGGCAGCTGAAGTAAACGCGGACCATAGTTTTTTTACATTCCCTTCCTCCTATTCGCTTCCTGCAAAAGCATTTATAAGATAAAATGCTCCATTCACCACTATTTCGTCGTTTTCATCCAACCCTTCCATGCTTCGCAATTCCACCAGTCCGTCAGACTCCATGCCGGTTATAACTGGTACTTTGGCAAAAAGTGCCTCCCCGGCGGTTCCGGATTCCTTTTTGAACACATAATTATGGCCGCCCTCCGTCACTACGGCAGTTACAGGCAGGGTGTTGGAAGGATTTTCCTGGGTCACTATGGTGGCATTGGCATACATACCGACTGTAAATCGCGACTCATCGCCATGGATATGCACATGCACGTTGATAGATCTTTTGCTTTCTGAAAGATCTTTGCCAACCAGAAATACCTCGCCTTCATAGATACTATCTGCTTTGCTTGGTACTTTAAACCACACTTTCTGCCCTTTGGCCACCTTGCCGGCATCTTGCTCGTACACTTGTAGCTCCAGGTGCATATGTTTTGTATCCACGATTTCGAATATTTCTTCAGATGGATCGATATACTTTCCGATCATGGTTTCCATTTTGCTTACACTACCTGCCATGGGCGCTCTCAGCAAATACCTGCTCGCAACCGCCCCATTACTTAGCTCATCGATATTGACCCCGAGTAATGCGAGTTTCGATTTTAGTGCCGCCACGGTAGAAACGGTGGTTCTGTATTCTACTTCTGATTTCAGAAAGGTCTTTTTGGAAACGGCATCCTTGGCGCTCAGCAGCTTTTGTCTTTCGTACTCTTCCCTGAGATAGCCCTCGCGGGCGTTTTGTTCGGCAAATTGCTGTTGAATATCGATAAATTCCATACTCTCCAACTCGGCCATCACCTGGCCTTTTTTCACATTGTCGCCCACCAGAAAGTTGACTTTGCGCACGTAGCCTGGTATCAGCGGACTGATCACCGCATTGTTTTGCGGCGGCACATCCACATAGCCATTTGCTTTGATCACATTGTTCAGATTCCGTTGCTGGATGCGTGCTGTTCTAATGTTTATGGCTTGTATTTGTTCATTTGACAGGGTCACGCTGTTGCTGATATTGGCCACTTCAGACGCTGTATTTTCTTCAGGGCTTTTGGCATCGGAGCAGGCCCACAGCAAGGCCAGGGACATAGAGATGTAGCTTAATATTCTCATTTTCTATTTTATTAAATAATTCATTTGTATCGTCAACTGGTTTAGTTCATTCAGGTTGTCCAGGTAGTTCAGTTTGATATCGATGGCCTGGCTGATACTGCGGATGTATTCCAGGTATTCTATTTCGCCATTGCGATAGAGCAGACCGGCATTTTCTATAATGAGGCTGGCGTTTTTCAACATATTGCGCTCATAGGTTAATAGTTTGTCGGCCAGCGTGCGCCGGCGGGTATTCAGCACTTTTAGTTCGCTCGCCAGCTCAAACCCTCTTTGCTCCACCACATTGGCGGCCATTTGATGCTGAAGTTTGGCAGCTTGAATCTGGCCACTGTTGCCTCTAAACCAAAGTGGAAATTTCACATTCACTTCCCAACCGTCTAAGCCTTGCATTCTATCTATAGACTGGTTGAAATAGCCCACGCCAAGTCGTGGCGAAATGGTCGATCTCTGCACCTTTACATTGTAGGCCGAAGCCTTGAGTCCAACATTGAGAAAGTTGATCAGCGATGATTTTTGCACCATTTCCAATACACTGTCGGCTTCTAACTGCAAGGCTACCTTAGGCAGGCTGTCAAGAGCGGCAGCAAATGGCTGGTCTGTCAGCAATATTTGCATTAATTTTTGGCGCGAAGCCAGATTATCTACCTCGGCCTGTTGAAGCATCAGTCTCAGATTTTCATACTGCGCATCCATCATTACTTTCGATAGCAGGTTGCTTTCGCCAGATTCGTATTTGAGTTTGGCGATGTTCACCGCTTCTTCGTACTGGGCAAAGTCCTTTTTGATAAGATCATAGCGCTGTTGCCGCCAGGCCAACTCGTAGTAGCGCAAGTTGGTTTCCATGGATATTTTTTGCATGAGCAGCGCCTGCTCCGCCTCGCTTTGTTTGAGCAATTGCTTCAGATAAGCTGCGGCAGAAGCCTGGTGAAAAGGCATTCCCAGGTCTTGCTTCAACGCCCAGTTGTAATCGATCACTTCGCTGTTGATCTGGCCATTCATATAATTAAACTCCGTTTCGCCCAGTGTCCATCCAGTCTTTACCAAGGCCTTTCTATGCTCAATGTTGAGTGCGGCGTTTTTAATTTCCATATTGTTGGCAAGAGCCATCTCCAGGGCTTCGTCCAGCGATATGGTCGGCTGCTGTGCCTTACCCGAAATAGACATTAGCGATGCGGAAACCAGGATAATAACCGTTTTCAATCCAAAGTTTGCCATCCTTCCTTTTCCCTTACGGGAATAAAAGACCATGTAAATAACTGGCAGCACAATGAGCGTGAGCAGCGTGGCGGTAAACAATCCACCGATCACGACAGTGGCCAGTGGTTTTTGAACTTCTGCGCCTGCCGAACTGGAAAATGCCATTGGGAAAAACCCCAGCGCAGCAGCAGAGGCAGTGAGGATGACCGGGCGCAACCTGGCGCGAGTACCGTCTATGATACGCTGCCTGATATTGTCAATGCCCAATTCTTTCAATTCATTGAAATGAGATATCAGCACGATACCATTGAGCGTGGCAATGCCAAACAAGGCCACAAAGCCAACCCCGGCAGAAATGCTAAATGGCATGTCTCTCAGCCACAGCAGATAAACGCCGCCAATAGCTGCCAGTGGAATAGCAGTGAAAATAATGATGGCCTGAGTGATGGATTCGAACACAAAATATAAAAGGATGAAAATAAGCGCCAGGGCGAGCGGCACTACTACTTTCAAGCGCTTGCTGGCATTTTGAAGGTTTTCGAACTGGCCTCCGTAGCTGATGAAGTAGCCGTCGGGCAGGTCGATATGGTCATCCACTATTTGCTGCACTTCTTCCACTATCGTTTCTACATCTCGGTTGCGCACGTTTATGCCTATTACTATGCGACGGCGTGTATCATCGCGTGATATTTGTGCCGGCCACCTTTTGGTACTGATATCGGCCACTTCGGTAATGGGAATACGCTGGCCGGTGGGTGTGGTCACCAGTATTCCTTTTAGGTCTTCCAGCGAGGCGCGGTGTTTCTGGTCAAAGCGTACCACCAGGTCAAAGCGGCGCTCGCCTTCGAAAATGGTACTTGCAGCCCTGCCTGCAAATGCCGTCTGCACCAGATCATTGACATCAGCGACATTGAGTCCATAGTGTGCCAGACGCGCTCTGTTGTAGGTCACATTCATTTGTGGCAAACCGACGATTTGCTCTACACTAATGTCGGCTGCACCTTTGACATCGCTGATCAGTGATTTAATTTTGGCAGCCTGGTCGTAGAGTATATTCAGATCTTCACCGTATATCTTCACGGCCACATCGGCCCGAACCCCGGTGATCAATTCGTTGAACCTCATTTCAATAGGCTGGGTAAACTCAAACTCCACCCCCGGAAATACCGACATGGCTTCTTTCATCTTGTCCGCCAATGCTTCTTTGGTGTCGGCACTCACCCACTCATTTTTGGGTTTTAATTTTATGATAATGTCTGACATTTCCATCGACATGGGATCAGTGGGCACTTCGGCAGCTCCGATACGTGAGACCACCTGAGTTACTTCCGGAAAATTGTCCAGCAAGATTTTTTCTATATTGGTACAAAACTCCACGGTCTCCGCCAGTGAGGTGCCAGGCGTGAGAATTGGTTGCACAACATAGTCACCTTCGTCAAGGGTAGGGACAAATTCCCCTCCCATTTGACTATAAATAAAAACACCCGAGCCGAGCAAGAGCAAGGCCAAGCCAATGACCAACTTGCGGTGATCGAGCGCAAAGCTCAATGAAGGCACGTAGAGCTTGTCCAGAAAGGCCATGATGCGATCGCCCCAGCCGGGTTTCTCATGGCTTTCGGGCCTCAGTATCAGCGCGGCCATGGCAGGCACATAGGTAAGGCAAAGAAACAATGCGCCAATAATGGCAAAGCTAAACGCAAGGGCCATAGGTCGGAACATCTTGCCCTCGATATCGGTGAGGGATAGTATGGGGATAAAGACGATGAGAATGATGATTTGCCCAAAAAAAGCCGAATTCATCATCTTATTGGCGGCCTGCCTGGTAATGTTGTCCTTAGCATCTTGCCGTTCTTTGCCGGTGAGTCTGGCCAGGCTGGCTTGTTGGCTGGTAAACTGGTACAGCACATACTCCACGATGATCACCGCTCCGTCTATGATAATGCCAAAATCGATGGCTCCAAGGCTCATTAGGTTGGCTGAGATGCCAAACACATTCATAAAGGATATGGAAACAAGCAAACACAGCGGGATGATGGAAGAAACAATAAGTCCCGACCGCCAGTCGCCAAGCAAGATGACCACGACAAAAATTACAATCAAGGCGCCGAGTACCAGGTTTTCGCTTATGGTAAAGGTGGTCTTGTTGATCAGTTCGGTCCGCTCCAAAAAGGGGTTGATCACTATGCCGGGGGGCAAAGTGGCCTGTACTTCGGCTACCCGTCGTTTCACTTCTTTTATCACTTTGCCACTATCGGCACCTTTCAACATCATGATTTGCCCAAGTACTTTCTCTCCCTGCCCGTTGGCAGTGATGGCGCCAAATCGGGTAGCATAGCCCAGTTTTACTGTACCAATATCGCGTACCAGCACGGGCATGTGGCTGGTGTTTTTCACCACTACATTTTCTATATCGCTAATGGTCTTAATCATTCCCTCACCTCGCACAAAGTAGCTCTCCTGGTATTTTTCGATATATCCGCCGCCGATATTGGCATTATTTCCCTCCAGTGCTTTAAATACCTCACCGATGGTAATATCGATTGCGGCCAGCTTGCCCGGATCCACGGCCACTTCATATTGCTTCAAAAATCCTCCCCAGGTGTTTACTTCCACCACGCCATGTATGCCAATGAGCTGCCGGCGGACGATCCAATCCTGGATGGTGCGCAGCTCCATGGTAGAATAGACGGTGTCGTAGCCGGGCTCCACATCTAGAATATACTGGTAGATTTCGCCCAGGCCGGTAGAGATGGGCCCCATTTCGGGAGTGCCATATTCTGCAGGTATGGTCGCCTGAATGGTTTGCAGCTTTTCGGCGATTAGTTGCCGGGGCAGGTAGGTGCCCATGCCGTCATCGAATATAATGGTGACTACCGAGAGGCCAAACTTAGAGATGGAGCGAATTTCCTTTACCCCGGGAAGGTTGCCCATTTCCAGCTCAATAGGAAAAGTAATAAACTGCTCAATATCTTCGGTGGCCAGGTTGCGCGAGGTAGTGATGACCTGCACCTGGTTGTTGGTAATGTCGGGCACGGTGCCCAGGGGTATTTGTGTGATGGAGTATATGCCCCAACCAATGAGGCCAGTCACAAATAGCAGGACTATAAGTTTATTTCTTATGCTAAAAGCAATGATACCTTCGATCATAACCTTTTGTTTTTTTTAGAATGGAAAATTGATGCTTTGTTCTGAAACGAACCTTAGAAAGAACCTTGCCTACTATGCCAACGGGGGCGCCCGCATACCGGGATATGGCAAGTAATGTCGGGAAATTGGTTGCGCTCCGGTGAGTCGGAAAAAGGAGGAGATAACGCTATAATGCTTATCGACAATGATCTGGTGGATGGCCGGCACGACATCATTCGCGTAAGCGTAAGAAGCGTCATTTTGCTGGCAAACTGGCGATTTGAAATTTTCAAGATGCTGAGCCCCAAGGTTATGGGTCAGTGTCAAGGCGATGATTTGAGCAAGCGTCAGTTTTTCCTTATTAGAAATGCTGCAATGATCATACACATCGATCTGGTGGTTGTGCGGTAGTATGGAGTGCCCCAGCACAATAGCTGTGGAAAACACTAAAAACGATATGGCTACTTTTTTTAGCACGAAACTTTATAGATTGGCATAGCAAAAATAAGATTTATAAGGGTAAACCAGTGCGACATTGGGCACAAAGGTTTGGATTGTATTTTTTGCATCTGGGAATGTAACAAATAGGGCGGCGGAGTGGTTTCCTTTTGTTGTCCTTTTGCCGGGGTCTTTACCTTATCATTTACTCAAAGAGTTTACGCATGCTGCGCAAATGCGTTTATCCTCATTCGGTCCATAAGAATGGTTTGCCGATTTCAAAAGCAATGTGGAAGTTTATAAATAAAGAGATACCAAAATTTATTTCTCGTCCTGTTGTAACTTTCCTTTCACCTGGCCGTCTCCCCTTCGAAATGATGCTCGAATATTTTAAATCCGACATTCTGCCTTTGAAAACAAACTGTTCCGCTTTGCGAACAGCATACTTGGCGATGATGACCTGGCCAAAGATGTGGTGCAGGAAACCATGCTGAAGGCCTGGGAAAAACGTATGGAGTTTGGGCGCATTCAAAATATTGAGGCCTGGTGTATGACGCTTACGCGAAATTTTGCCCTGGACAAATTCCGCTCAAAACACCATAGCACCCGGGGTTTGGAGCATCAACTTGATCAGCCATTGGACGAAGCGTCTCCCTACCAGCTGATGGAAATGGGCAACACCATCGCCGCCATAGATGCCATAGTGGCCAGCCTGCCCGCGAAACAAAGAGCATCTTTTATGTTGCGCGATGTGGAGGGTTATTCATACAAAGAAATTAGCGAAATGACCGGCAACAGCACCAGCGATGTGAAGGTGAACATATTCAGGGCACGGCAAACCATTAGAACTAAATTATTAAAACTAAACAGTTATGGACTCGAAAAAAGCAGCAACGCTCCTTAGCAAATACCAGTCGGGCAAAACCAATCGCAATGAGGAAAAGGAGCTGAAAGCACACTTTGCCCGGGTGGCAAACAAGGAAGGGCCAGACCAGGTATATTTCCAATACCTGCAAAAAAAACGCAGCGAAGCTCATTTGGGAGACGATTTCGATGCTATGGTGCTCCACCAGATCGAAGGAAAAAGCAATGCCGACCCCGGTCGCCACGGGGTATTACGCTATTGGTACCTGGCCGCCTCTCTGGCCTTGCTGCTCACGATGGGGGTACTTTTCAGAAATGAAACAAGCAATAAAAATCCCGCAACAACTGGTGCCATGGCAGAGGTCGATACCTATGACGATCCGGAACTGGCTTTTGAAGAAACAAAGCAGGCCTTGCTGCTCCTATCGGCCAGGCTCAACGGAGGCAGCGAATACGCCTCTGAGTTTGCAAAATTTGAAAAAGGACAAAATACGTTAAAGCAAAATTAACCGGAGGCTGACCTGGCTTCCACAAACAAAAAAGAATATGAAAAAGATTTGGATTATGATTATTGCCGTTGGCATGGCCTATTCTGCCAGTGCTCAAAATGATGTGGTCACTAAGCTTTTTAATGACTACTATAACAACCCGGACTTTACCAAAGTGTCGGTATCGAGCAAAATGTTTGAGCTCTTCACCAACATAGAACCCGGCGATGAAAACGAAAAAGAAGTGCTGGAGGCGATCAGCAAGCTGAAAGGCCTGAAAGTAATCGCCACCGACAGCGCCAAAAATGCCGGTAAGCTATATGCCGATGCCATCAAAAAGATATCTGGAAACGGCTACGAAGAGCTGATGGAGGTGAAAGATGCACAGGAAAACATGAAATTCATGATCAAGGAAGGCAATGGCATCATTAACGAACTGGTGATGGTCGTGGGTGGAAACAAGAGCTTTTATGTAATGAGCCTCTATGGTGAAATAGACCTGAAGAAAATTTCGAAACTATCGAAAAGTATGAATATAAAAGGGATGGAACGCCTTGGGCAACTGGATAAAAGAGAACAGGAGTAAGGAGGTGTGGACTACCGAAGTTTCAAAGCTTCGGTAGTCTCTAGGATTAACCGACCTGCGATGGCAATGGGGGTTATCAAACCTGACAGGCTCCACTAACCTGCCAGGTTTTGACTAAAGCCCTACTGTACAGTCGCAGTGAAGGAAAATAGCCAAATTCCATCAACCTGACTGTTTTTCTAAGCGATCAGTTTGAGGGACTCCGCGAACCTTTGTTGGAAAGCAACGAAAATACCAGCTACGACCTAATCATACAAAGTCTGCTGCTTTGGTTTAATCTATTATAATGAAATACAGACTGTACCTATTTTTATTCATCGTCTTTGCCACTTCTTGCAAGCAGCAAAGTGTGGTGACAGATTTTTTGGAAGACCGCCAAACGGGTTTGCAACTTTACTTTTACCCATCGACCCTGCGCATGGTCAATATCGAAAAAAATCCGGATTACGATGCCATGATCAAAGGTGTGGAGCAGGCACGGTTTGTCAGGCTGGACAGCGGCCAGTTTACCGGCATTGAAATAGCCGGATTGCTGACCGACTTGCGCCAGGCGGGCTACGAGGAGGTGCTGTCGTATCGCGCCAAAGATCAGGACATCACCATTATGGCATTGGAGCAAAGTGTACCCACCTTTGTGGCCCTATCACAGGCCGGGCACGAATGCATGTTGTTGGAAATGCAGGGAATGATTAATGTAGCCACCATTCCCGGGTTTTTACAAACATTTAATGGAAACGGGTTTATAGATGTATTGAATCTGAATGACAAGAATAAAAAGGAGAAATAGATGCCTGCCATACTCTCGATAGACCAACTCGAAAAAAACTACGGTAAGATAAAAGCGGTAAACAAGCTTTCGCTGGAAGTCAGCGAAGGGAGCGTTTATGGTTTGCTCGGCCCCAATGGAAGTGGTAAAACCACCACCCTGGGCATAGTGCTGGATGTGCTCAAAAATCGGGGGGGAGCTACCAATGGTTTGGAAAAGCTTCGAATAAGGAAAGTAGAAAACGAATAGGAGCCATACTGGAGGTACCGGCATTCTATCCCTACCTGAGCGCCCGGAAAAACCTGCGTATTATATCAAAAATAAAACAAGGTGGCGCTGACCGAATCGACGAGGTACTCAGGCAGGTGAACCTGTATGAGCGCAAAGACGATCCCTTCAAAACATTTTCGCTTGGCATGAAACAGCGCCTTGCCATTGGCGCAACCTTGCTCTCTGATCCGCCGGTGCTCATCCTCGACGAACCAACCAACGGACTCGATCCGCAGGGTATTGCCGAAATTCGCCGGGTAATCTTGCAGGTGGCCGAGCAGGGCAAGACCATCTTGCTGGCCAGCCACATTCTCGACGAAGTGCAAAAGGTATGTACCGACTTTGCCGTATTGAAAAAGGGCAAGAAAATATATTCAGGACGGGTGGATGATGCGCTCAATGGAGTCAGGGTGATTGAAGTGGCTTCCGGCAAGCTTGATGAGCTCGCTGCTCACATCAATGAGTTTAGGCCGACTAACAACCTGGAGATGGAAAAAGACATGCTTCTGGTGCAATTGGACGAAAACTCCGCACTGGAAGACCTGCACCTCTTCCTCATAGATCGCGGCATTGTACTCACCCATCTGGCACTGCGCAAAGGCAGCCTCGAACAAAAATTTCTCAACATACTCAAAGAATCGGATGGTCAGACTGCTTGAAATCGAATGGCTTAAGCTCAAAAACTATAAAATCTTCTGGATTTTGACCGGCATGTATTTGTTGGGTCTGGCGCTGGTACTTTCCAGTGGCATGTTTTTGATGCAGTTTCTCAAATACAAAGGAGCCGATTTTGATGGCATCGACCCTACCATTCTGCCGTTGTACGACTTTCCGGATGTATGGCAAAACGTCACCTATGTGGCCACTTTTTTCAAAGTGCTCTTGGCTTTCATTGTCATTATTTCAGTCACCAACGAGATCAGCTACCGCACCATGCGGCAAAATGTGATCGACGGCCTCAGCAAGTGGGAGTTTCTCCAGTCGAAGCTTTACCTCATCCTGGCACTTTCGGCCTGCTCCACACTTTTTCTGTTTCTCGAAGGTCTCCTCACCGGGCTGGTCTATTCACATGTGATCGGGCTACAGTTTATTTTTGCCGAGCTCGAGTTTTTGGCGGCCTATTTTCTGGAAGTATTCACCTTTTTGAGCTTTGCCATGCTGCTGGGCTTGTTGATTAAAAAATCCGGGTTCGTGATTGTGCTGGTATTTATGTACACCCTCATTTTCGAACCTTTCCTTGCGGTAAATATGATGCACAATCCATGGATCAAAGAATATTCGGCCTGGCTGGCTCCCTACCTGCCGATCCGAGCCCTGAACAACCTGATTCAGGTGCCATTTCAGCGGTATATATTTATGGAAATCCAGGACTATGTAGCCTGGAAAGACGTGCTGATCGTATTGGGCTGGCTTATCGTTTTTCAGCTTTCGATTTACAAACTGCTGGATAAGAGGGACATATAGAAAGCTATAAGCTACTCGCCTTAAACTGTCTTTGAATTTGGACTTCCCCTAAAAAGATACCGGTTGTTTGGCGAAGGCGGCTATGCTCTGGGCGACATCTTGCATCAGCCACATGGGAGTGGAGGTGGCACCGCAAATACCCACAGAGTCATCTTCCCTGAACCAATCTGGATTTACTTCGCTGCTGTTTTCAATAAAATAGCTTCGCTCATTCTGATCTTTGCACACTTTGTACAGGGCCTTACCGTTAGAGCTTTTTTTGCCGCTCACAAATAGCACCACATCATGCTCTGTGGCAAAACTTTTGAGCCTTGGCTCACGGTTGCTCACCTGCCGGCATATACTGTCGTGGGCTTCAAACACTTCTTCTTCCACCACTTTCGACTTGTCGCCAAAGCGGGATTCAATTTTTTCCTTTATGGTATAAAAACCCTGCGTGCTCTTGGTGGTCTGACTAAAGAGCGAAACCGGCCGCGAATAATCTATCTTGTCCAGGTCGGCCTCTTCGGTCACGATGATGGCTTTATTGTTGGTCTGTCCCGTAAGGCCGATGACTTCTGCGTGGCCTTTTTTGCCATAGATCACCACCTGACCGTTTTTATCTTCCATCTTGTCAAAAGCGTGTTTTACCCTGTTTTGCAGCTTGAGCACCACCGGGCACGAAGCATCAATCAATTCTATATTGTTTTTGAGGGCAGTTGCATATGTCTCCGGGGGCTCTCCGTGGGCACGAATCAACACTTTGCAGTCGTGCAGGTCTTTGAGTTGCTCATGGTCGATTACCCGTAGGCCTTTGTCATGGAGGCGCTTCACCTCCATATCGTTGTGTACGATATCACCAAGGCAATACAGCTCATTTGCATGGCCTATTTCATCTTCGGCCATTTGTATCGCGAATTCCACTCCAAAGCAATATCCGGAATTTTGGTCAATGGTAATTTTCATTTTTTAACAATATTTTGTGGAATGCGCCAGGATTGCCCGCGGTGCATTCATCTTATTCTATACATACTTTTTCTTCGATCAGGCGGAGGATATGCTCCACCTGTTGGTCAAACGTGAGCAGGCTGGTATCTACCACGTGAGCATCGGGGGCTTGCCTCAATGGGCTATCTTTCCGCGACGAATCAATGACATCCCTGTTTCTGAGATTGTCGATTACCTCGGTAAGGGGTACCTCGACTCCCTGTTCCTTCAGTTCTTTTTGTCTTCTCTGTGCACGCACCTCCAGATCGGCGGTCATAAATATCTTCAGATCGGCATGAGGAAAGACCACCGTACCTATATCGCGGCCATCCATCACCACATTGTTGCCTTCACCCAGTCGGCGCTGTTGCTCTACCAGTTTTTTGCGTACACGCGATATCTCGCTTACCGGGCTCACCATATTCGATACTTCCATACCCCTGATCTCGGCTTCTACGTTTTTGCCATTCAAAAAGGTTTCATTTTTTCCGCTTTCTATGTTATATACAAAAGAAATATCCACCTCCTTTAAGGCTTGCTCCACATCGAGGTCGTTTTTGATATCCACTTTGTTTTTGATAAAAAACAACGTAACAGCCCGGTACATGGCACCAGTGTCTATATATATGAATTTGAGCCTGCGGGCAAGTACTTTGGCGGTGGAACTTTTCCCACATCCAGAGTTACCATCCAGGGCTACTACTATCTTTTTCATACGCAACAATTCAATATTGAAATAGCTTGCAAAAGTAGTTATTGTTTAGCTAAGAAGTAGGGCTTTAACCGGAAAAGTAGCACCTGGCATGCATGCACCGACCCCACCTAAAGACACGGTCGGCATGCAAAATGCGCTCAAAAACCGGCACCAGTGCCTGCCGCTCAGCAATCCTTTAAAGGACAAGGAATAGGGCCATTCCGGGGTTGGCTGCGCTTTTTCACTTTGCTCGAAGCACAAGATGCCGAAAACACCAACATCATGACCAGGACAAAATAAACTATTGATTTCTTCATGTTGATTTGTGCTTTTTGTACAAATATAATTAACGGCGGGGAGAATTACTTTCCCAGTGATATCGTCAAAGCAATGGCCAATATTATATACCTTTGACAAAAAATTCCAAAACCGATGAACGATCAGGAGTCAAAAACAAAAAAAATAATTAAGGATATCAGCGACAAGATCGATGAATTGCTGGAACAGTCGGAAATATCGAAAGACGATGTAAAAAAGGAAATCAACTCACGGATACAGGAGTTAAAAAGATCGAGAGATCAGATCAACGAAGAGTTCCGTAAGATCAGAGAAGACAATAAAGAAACTATTGATAAAGCTGAGAAAATGGCAAAAAATACATTTAAGGAAGTGAAGACTGTATTGACTGGCTTTTTTGACAAAATCTCCCGCGAGGCTGAGGGCAGTGAAAATAAAGAAGGGAATAAAGGAAAATGAATTATCTATCGGTAGAGCAGCTTGCCAAAAGTTACAACGAACAGCCTCTTTTCAACGACCTCACCTTTGGCATCAGCCAGGGTCAAAAGGTAGCCCTGGTGGGCAAAAATGGATGTGGCAAATCTACACTGCTCAAAATAATAGGTGGCCTGGAGGTTGCCGACAGTGGCAAAGTGGTTTTTAGAAAGGGCATCAAAGTGGGATATCTGGCACAGAACCCCGAGTTTAACCGCCACGACACCATCCGCGACCATATATTTAACCACGACAACGAATTGCTCTCGACCGTGAGTGCTTACGAGCAATTTTTCGAAAGTCCAAACCCCGACATGTCGGGCAAACAATATGAGCAACTCGCCAACAAAATGGAAGCCCTCAATGCCTGGGACTTCGAATCGCAGGTAAAGCAGATATTGGGCAAATTGGGCATACACGATCTGGAGATGTACGTGGATGAACTCTCTGGTGGACAGAAAAAACGCGTGGCCATGGCTGCCGTATTGGTCGAGAAACCCGACTTCCTCATTCTCGATGAGCCCACCAACCACCTCGACATCGAGATCATTGAATGGCTCGAAAAGTACCTTTCTACCCAGGCCATGTCGCTGCTGCTGGTCACCCACGACCGTTACTTTCTCGAAGGGGTCACCAATGAGATCATCGAGCTCGAAGACCAAACCCTGTATTTCTATAAAGGCAACTACTCTTACTATCTCGAAAAGAAATCGGAACGAAAAAGCATGGAAGCTGCCGAAGTATCTAAAGCCAAAAACCTGCTGGTGAAAGAACTGGACTGGCTGCGCAGAATGCCCAAAGCCCGCGGCACCAAAGCCAAATACCGGATAGATGCCGCTCACGAACTGATGGAAGTGGCCGCCAAAGACCTGCACACCGATTCGCTAACCCTGAAAATACGTACCAAACGCCAGGGCAAAAAAATCCTCGAACTACACCATCTCAGCAAAGCCTACGATGAGCTCAGGCTTTTGCAAGATTTCAGCTATACCTTTACGCGCAAAGACCGTGTAGGCATAGTAGGCAAAAACGGCATCGGCAAAACTACCCTGCTCAATGCCATCACGGGAGCCACTGCCCTCGATGGAGGCGAGGTAGTGCTGGGCGAAACCACCCAAATAGGCTATTACAAGCAGGAAGAACTCGTATGCGCACCGGGCACCAGAGTGATAGACGTGGTGCGCGAAGTCGCCGAAGTGGTCACACTAAACGATGGCGCCACCATCACTGCGGCACAGTTTCTCAACCACTTCCTCTTTCCGCATGCCATGCATCAGACGCCGGTAGAAAAGCTGAGCGGTGGCGAAAAACGAAGACTGCAACTATTGCGCGTGCTTATAGACGCGCCAAATTTTCTCATATTAGATGAGCCTACCAACGACCTGGACATCCTCACCATGAATGTGTTGGAAGACTATCTTGCCAACTTCGAAGGCTCCCTCATTATCGTATCGCACGACCGGTATTTTATGGACAAGCTCACCGAGCACCTGTTTGTCTATAAGGCTCCCGGCGAAATAGAGGATTTCCCGGGCAACTATTCAGATTATAAAAACCACCTCGACCAACAAGAAAAAGAGAACACCATCTCCAGAAAAAATAAAGAGAAAAACAACGAAAAGCCCGCCATCGCGGCTAAAATCGAGGATAAACGCAAACTGAGCTATAAGGAAAAAAAAGAACTGGAAAGCCTGGAGGTAGAAATAGCTGACCTGGAAAGCACCAAAAAATCTATTATAGCCAAGATGAACAAAGGCTCTGAAAACCATGAAGAACTCATGACCTGGGCAGCTCAAATAGAAGACCTCAGCACACAGCTCGAACACAAAGAAATGAGGTGGCTGGAGCTGTCGGAGATGGGGTGAGGTTACCGATGACTGAGAAAAACTGGGGTCATAGACGGCTTAAGGCTGACGCCTTTGCCGGTGTAAAGCTGGGGTCATAGACGGCGTAAAGCTGGCGCAATTGCCCTAAAAAACCCACTAATTTGTCCGTCTTTGTCATACTGTCTGAATCAGGATGCGCAGGATTGCAGGATGAACAGGATTTAGTGAAAATTATAAATATCCTCCCATTCCCTG
>JAAUQL010000211.1 GCA_012033595.1 Cyclobacteriaceae bacterium
CGCGGATTGGCAAAAACAAGGTGGGTATGTGAATCGACAAAGGAAGGGAATACAAAACAACCGGTGGCGTCAATAGTTTGCCTTGCAATAACATCAGACGGCAAATCCTTCATGGAACCATACCTGTGAATCAATCCATCAGCTATAACCAGGAATGCATCCTGCAATACCGGCAGGTAACTCATTTCTTTACCACTAACTTTTTGAATTGGGCTTTCTCTTACCTGAACGAGTCCTTTGATGTTCGTGATCAGAATATCATGAACCATACTGTTTATTTCCGAACGCTTCAACTTTATTGTCAAGATTAGAACTGAAAACCGGAAATGAAATTTTAAGTAGAGCGAAAAATCCTTGTCCAGAAATAGATGGCCGATAACCAAGCTCTCCGCCATAGGACCAGCTTAAGGTTCGATTAAATCTTCCTTCAATACCGGCTCTGAAACCAACCGTATTAGTTTTAACCGGGTCAGTTGAATATTCTGAATCGTTATAACCCACAGGATCTAATGTAAGGGAAGGCGCAATCATTAAATCCATGAATAACGTAAGCATTCCATCATCCATACCTTCTTCATATTGATCAAAGCTTACCGCAATATTTCTGATTAAAGACAACGAACCCCCCAGGTAAATATTCGTAGCGTATATATTTCCAAAGACATTAAAGTCCTGCGTTTGGCCATTTGCATCCACATAGGTATCTGGCAAGCCAATGCCTTCACTATTTACCAGATCGGCATTCGTTAAACCTTGGTCTTCTAATACACGATTTAAATCTGCTGTGCTGTTCCAAATTATCCCCCCCAACCGAACACCATAAATCTTTCTGAGTTTGCTGGGTACTTCAGCGTAAAGCGGAACGGTTGCCGCCCATTTACTTGCCGAAGTATTCTTTTTATGAAGAAATATTTTCGTCTTAGAGCTTACATCAAAGTCTTTGATATGAAACGTTCCACCCAACTCATAATAATTATAGATTTCTGGAGTATTGGAAACATTACTATTCTTTAAGGCCACTTCACGGTTAAAATCATAAAACTTACTACTATAACTTTTTCGAAAATGCCCTTTAATGTCAAATTTAGTTTTGTGGTAATACTGTGCTTCCACACCATACCCTGCATTTACGTTTGTTGCAAACAGCTCGCCATATAATGGTTGAAAGCCGATAAAAAGCTTATTGATCGAGTACGGTTCATCATAAAGTTCGTCAAAGACCACTGCGGCCTTTTCGTCTTGCCCTTGTGCATACACAAAACCCTGATTAAGAAATAAAATGAGGGCGGAAAAAATTGTAGAGAATCGGATTGCTTTCATAACAGATAATCCCTAAAAATAGTAAAAAGTAGTTTATACAAGGCTGCTGAAAGGTAGTAAAACGTGCGTTTTTTAAGATAAGCGTGTAAGTAATCCTACTATTAAGGCTACTTTCAGTCAATTAACCATCAGTCTTACCTTGCTTAAAGGTAATGAATGGAACCCGGCCATTGGTCGTGATTATCTTGCCATTGGTAGCCCGAAGTGAGCGATCCGGGCGTAAAAGTTCCAGGCGGAATGGTTTGGGTAAAATTAGCTCCATACTTGGCGAGTATCTGACCAAAAATCAGAACAAACTCATAGCCTATGGATGCATACTCCACGGGTAATGTGCCGTGTTTTAAAATATACTTCCGTCTGAAATTAAGGTACGCCTGGCTGGCTGGCGGCCGATAGTTGGGCGAAGCAAGGGTTACGTGCGTTCGCTCGAATTTTGAAAAATCAACGGAGGTCTCGTTTAGCCAACTTTCCTGACCTACAATCACAATTGAATCTCTTCGGGTTTCCACGCTATTTATAACTTTGGAATAAATCAATTCATTGTCGGACGCAACGAAGATGCTGCCAATACTATCCTTTTAAGTTTAAACTGAATGGGGTTTTTCCATTCGTCATATTCGGTAGCAGAAGCAAGTGTAGTTAAGATACTGGCGGATGTCTCGCCACGTACTTCTTCGGCAAACACAACATTAACACCTAATTCAAGCGCGCGTTTTATAAAATTAAATGCCATCACCGAATCTTTTACGCTTTCGCCATAATAGACCATGCAGTTTTCCCGGGTTATATTCTTGGCAACCCAATCCGCTGCATGAAGACCAATCGTTTCATGACTTGGCTTGAAACAAAAATGCAAACGGATTTTTTCCGATCAGATCCGAATTATTTGAATGGGATTACGTTTAATTAATTTGATTCGCCAAGGCGTATTCTTGTAGCGGCACTGACTCCTCTTGAAACAAAGGCCCTACAATTAGATCGGCAGATTTCAATTCTTCAAAGTCAACAATCTTCTTTGTAGTTTTTAGACTGCGCTCATTATCATAGGCTAGCAATTCCAATTTGATCCCCATTTTAGAAAGGGTATCAGCCGCCAGTTTCATACCATCATATAAATCCAAAACAAATTGATTTCGCTTTTTTATTGGCGAAGGGTCAAGGCTTGCTGCCAAAAATGGCATAACCAAGGCTACGCGGTAAGATTCCTTTAAGATGGGCTTAGGAACCTCAATCGAGATGAGTTGTTCGCGAGGTAAATCAAACCTGTTGAGTAACGAATCAATCAGTTCTGTTTCTTGCATGTGAACGGGCTGCTTCCCCAATAATTTTACCAGCGCACGTGCCGCTTCCCTATCTTGCGGATAATCCTCCAAAATCATTTAAGGGTTTCTATATCATCGATGTTCGCTAGATAAACCCGTTTCAAATCGTTTATACCCGATTGAAAAGATGGATCAATAATCTGACTGGCGATCAATAGACCTTGAAAATATTCCTTACGCTCAAAATAGATTTTGCATAGCCAATAATTTACTTCATTCATTTGATCCCAGGTGGGGTACAATTTTTTTATCTGAAGCAACATGTCCTTGGCCACCGAAGCATATCCAAGTCTTTCGGCTGATAGGGCATAGTAGTAGGATGCGTACTCAGGATACGGATTGGCTTGGTCGTAAACGGTAAGCCCTTTAAACGCCTCCATGGCAGCGCTGTAATTGGCTTCTCAAAAAGATCTTGGCCTGACGATACTGCCTCTTAAAATCCTGTGCTGTCGCTTGGAACAAACACAAGAAAAAGAAAAGTAGGACATCTTGAGGGTGATAATGCACTTATAGTATAACGATCAATATTGAACAATGTAAAAGAAGTAAACAAACATCTTCACTACTAACGTCATACAGAAGATAGTTTGATAAGAATTTTAATACAATTATATTATCAATATGAAGAGAAGTCTTTATGT
>JAAUQL010000212.1 GCA_012033595.1 Cyclobacteriaceae bacterium
CAACGCGGCCAAATTCAAGGCTAATCCCGAAAATATGAGCCTGCCTATGGTGGGTGGTGTGCCTTTGCCATGGGCGATACAGGCGAGCAGGTGAAGATTGACCCTGAAACATTTAAAATCATTGACGGTAGGTTGTACCTGTTCTACAATTTTTGGGGCAACAACACCCTAACCGATTGGAATAAAAACGAACAGGCGCTTAAGTATCAAGCCGACCAAAACTGGAAAAAAATCGTCCGATAGCATGGATTCAATAATTCAGTAAAGAAATGAGGCTATAATTCCCTTATCTTTGCATCGGCTTACATTTTGAATAAATTATGAAACAACTTCTCGAAGCAGGAAGTACAATACTCGCGCAACTAATGAACGTAGTTAGCGCCATCAACGAAGAGGATTTTTGTAAACCATCCACTGCGTTAAGCAATTCTACCGTGGGTCAGCATCTTCGGCACACACTTGAGTTTTTTATTTGTCTTGAACAAGGGTATGAGTTGGGTGTTGTGAATTATGATAAGCGCATTCATAATAAAGCGATGGAGAATGATAAACATATTGCCCTCCACACGCTACATCAAAATACAGGAATTTATTACTGAAAACCAGGTTGACAAACCCTTGAAACTTGAGGTTGGCTATAAACCCGATAGCGAAGAAACCATTGTTATTGCAACTAATTATCTGCGTGAGCTTACCTATAATATTGAGCATGCCGTTCACCACATGGCCATCATGAAAATTGGCATTCGCGAAGTGGCTGGGTATATTAGCCTCTCAACCGATTTTGGCGTGGCGGTATCGACCGTACGCTACAAAGATTCCGAAATGGTTACACGCTAATTCACTTTCCTTATTTTTGCACCATTCAAAATTTCCGTGCAAAAACTTTTTCGCAGTAACTTCTTCATCAAACTCAAGAGCTGGGAGTATTGGCCATTTGGAATCATACAGGCTCCTATCATTATCTTATGGCTTTGGTACGCGATTAAAGAGCGATCGCTTCTTTACTTCTCTGCATCTAATCCATCCATACTTTCGGGTGGCATGATGGGTGAATCCAAATATGAGATTTTGCAAAACGTATCCGATTCCATTAAACCCAGAACATTTTTAGTTCGCCTTCCATCAACCAGGCAAGAAGTTGTTGATCACTTGAAGAAAAACGGATTTTCATTTCCCGTTATTTTTAAACCCGATTTAGGCGAGCGCGGATGGATGGTTCGTAAAATCAAAAACGAGGCCGACATTGAAAACTATTTATCAGAAATAAAAATTGATTTTATTGTTCAGGAGTTAGTAGCGCTGCCATTGGAGTTTGGAGTCTTTTATGTGCGGTTTCCTTCTCAAGCCACCGGATTTGTTAATTCGATTAATGGGAAGGAGTTTTTATCTATCACCGGTGACGGAGAAAAAACCATCCAGGAATTAATTCTGGAAAAGATCGCGCGAAACTTCAGTGGAAAAGCTAAAGATAACTTACAAAATCGCCTTAAAGAAATTCTCCCCAAAGGAGAACGACTTGAACTGGTTTCTATTGGTAATCATTGTCTCGGAACAACTTTTCTAAATAAGAATAATCTCATCACAGAAAAACTTTCCGGTACGTACGATCAAATCAGTAAACAAATCCCCGACTTCTACTTTGGTCGCTTCGATTTACGATGTAATTCCGCTCAGGATTTGGAGTCCGGAAAGATAATGATCCTGGAAGTAAATGGATGTGGAGCCGAGCCCGCGCATATTTATCAACCAGGCGCTTCGTTGTTTGAAGGTATTAGAGTATTGATAACTCACTGGCAAAATCTCTATCGTATAAGTAAAGAGAATCACGAACGGGGTGTTGCTTATCTTACGCTACGGGAAGGCCGCCAAATTTATAGGCGCGTTAAATCCCTAACTTCAGGCGCATGATTATTCAGGTTTTTCTTATCGGACTTATTTTCAGTTTTCTTGGATCCATTCCCCCGGTACGCTAAACCTGGCGGTGCTGCAATTAGGCATGGAGTATAAAATAAAAACTGCTTTGCGATTTGCTCTGGCTGTAGCCATTATCGAATATCCCTATGCCTGGATTGCCGTTGTGTTTGAAGATTGGGTTACTTCCTCACCATTGATCATTGATAACTTTCAATTGATAACGGCCGTGGTTATGATTATAATTGGAGCCTTTACACTTTGGTCGGCTCGTAAACCAAGCGAGTTCTCTGTGCGCTTTAATGAAAGTGGATTCAGGCGAGGTATTATTTTAAGCATTCTCAATCCAATGGCTATTCCATTTTGGATTGGAATTACCGCCTACTTAAAGGCGCAAGGGTGGGTCGATCTTTCGACACAAAGTCTTTTGCATAGTTATGTATTTGGAACATCGGTTGGTGTAATGATTTTACTTGTGCTGTTTACTTTTCTTGCGAAGCGGTTGGCGGGCTACGTTAAGGACAATCGATATGTAAAATTGGTACCCGGCTTTACCTTATTAATACTAGGGCTTTACGCTTTTGGTAAATACTTATTTTAAAGGCACCTCTTTATATCGAAAGCAATTTATCAGGTGATCATTAACCAATCCACACGCTTGCATGTGCGCATAGATCACCGTGCTGCCCACAAACTTAAACCCACGACTAATAAGATCCTTACTTAGCGCATCTGATTCTGTGGTGGTAGCCGGTACCTGCTTCATAGATTTCCATTTGTTTACAATGGGTTTGTTGTTAACAAACTGCCAGATGTATTGTCAAGCTTCCAACTCTTTTGAACTCCAGAAATCGCTTGCATATTTACCGTGGCAAACACTTTTAGCCGATTACGAACTATGGCTGGATCAAGGAGTATTTTCTCCAACTTCTTGTCAGTAAACCGCGCTACCTTTTCGGGATTGAAGTCCGCAAAATTCTTTCTGTAGCCTTCACGTTTTCTTTAGGATGGTCGACAACTCAATCCAGCTTGCGCGCCTTCTAAAATCAAAAATTCAAAATGAATGCGATCATCATGCACAGGCACGCCCCACTCTTTATCATGATACTGGATATATTGCTCAAACTTAGTACACCAGGGACAACGAAATAAGGCAGCCATACTCCTATAATTTTACCCCGAAGGTATCGGTTTCATTTAAACCCAAATTATACAATAGAAATTGCTATCGCATAATTGACGAATGAAAATCAACAACTTTATTGAACAAAACTAAAAACCAAGCTGGAGATTTTCATAGTCAGGGTTTAAGTTCGTAATTTCCGCATCTGAATTATGTGGTTTAACCTAAACGATTTCCTA
>JAAUQL010000213.1 GCA_012033595.1 Cyclobacteriaceae bacterium
ACGGGCAAGGCTGACTAGTAAATATTTGAAGTATCGTTATTGCAACAGAAATATAGATACTATTATACATGTATATTAAAAATTAAACCTCTTATCAAGAAATATTGATTTCCAATTCAAAAGGGTGGGATCAGATGGAATAATTCTTATTGGAAACTGAAAAATATCTTTTTCCATTTTGAATGAAGATGATATCATCCACACAAAAGGGAAAATCATGCACAATCCGCTTACTAGTAAAAACACATGGGTCATAAGTTTCTTTACAGTCATATGCCATTACCTGCCTGAATTATATTCCAGATCAACATCTTAGTAGTTAACCCATTTCTCTTGATTTCTATATTGTATAACCGTTATCAACACAAGAATAATGAGTAGGACGAAAGAAGCAGCGCTGCCATAGCCTAAATGCAAATAGTTGAAAGATTCCGTATAAATAAACTGCACAAGCGTGGTCGTAGCTCTACCTGGGCCACCCTCGGTGAGTACATATATCTGGTCGAAGACCTTAAATGAGTGTAAAACCGCTATAACTATGCAGTAAAAAGTAACAGGGGCAAGCATGGGCAACGTGATGTAAAAAAATTTTGCCATTCTTTACACCATCTATTTTTGCGGCTTCATATAACTCACGAGGAACGCCCTGCAGACCGGCAAGATAAATAACGGTGTAGTATCCAAAATCTTTCCATACGGATACGAAAATAATTGCAGGCATTGCCCAAACCTGGCTTGCAAACCAAATCGGTGGGTTTTGAAATCCTATCGCTTTCAATATCATATTAATAGGACCGTAAGACGGATGAAAAATCTGTGCAAAACCAATGATACGCCTACCATTGATGTTATGTATGGCATGAAAAATAACGACCTGTAAAACTTTACCCCACGCATACTATTATTCAGCAGTATTGCAAAGAATAAACCGATGCAAATATTTAGCGGTACGGTTCCACCAACAAATACCAGTGTATTCTTTACCGCTATCCAAAATGTATCATGCGTAAAAAGGCGCAAATAATTGTCAATGCCGATAAACGAAATTCTTTCAAACGACCCGCCAAAATCGGTCAGGCTTAACAAGAATGCTAGAAAAACAGGAATTATTGAAAATATCGCAAAACCTATTAGGTTGGGTAAAATAAATAGATACCCATCAACCATATCTCTATTAATTCCATTTCTATTCATCGTTCGCATGTCTTTGATCCTATACTTGGAATTGTTGCCGGCTCTAATGACAAGAGACATTGTATTGTCTCTTGTCATTAGAAGAAGTAGACTATTCTTTCTTTTTCGTTGCTGCGATTTCTTTTTGAATTCTCTCTTTAGCATCCTGCAATGCTTTTTCAAGAGGCTTTGCGCCGGCAAGGCCGAGGTCAGATTCTTCTTGCATAATTTTGTTGAAGATATTGGAATTTTCACCGAAGGGTTTTTCCGTGCAATAATTATAATTCACGAACAGAGCGTTAATATTTGAAACAAAAGCCGGCGCAGATTTCTTGAACAGTTCAATAGCTTTTGGCGTAGGTGCCGCAGGCATTCTATTAAGTGTTGCCATGTATTCGGCGCCCTCGGGACCATTGAGGAATTTAACGAATTCCCAAGTCAAGTCTTTCTGTTCTTTGGATGATCTTTTGTTGATGCCATACCAAGAACCGGTTCCCCAGGTTGTGGGTTTTGAACCCTTTGGATGAGGCATAACCTGGATATCGTACTTAAAATCATATTTTCCTTCAACATTCTTATCGATCTGACCTATTGCCCATTCACCAACAATCAACATACCGTATTTACCGGTGGAGAAGGCCTTGGAGTAATGAACTTTTGCCATTTTATTATCAATAACTGAAGGCACCGTCTTATCCACCATGGTCATTTGGTAGCGCATTTTAAAATATTTCAGAAATGCCGGGTGGTCAACATTTGGGGTTCCGTCTTCCTTATAGTACGAAACACCTTCCTGGGATGCGATCGCTGCCCACTGTCTGGTACCAGTCAGGGTGTACGGCACCCCAAATTTTTTCTGGGCCCGTCCCGCTGGTAAGTTTCTTTGCAATCTCCTGATATTCTTCCCAGGTCCAATTATCATTGGATAAGGAACGCCTGCAGCATCAAAGATATTCTTATTGTAATAGGTTACCCAGACAGAATTCTGGAAAGGCAATGCATAAATGGTGCCCTTCCGCGATGCTTTTTCAATCAACCCTTTAATGGGGTCCAGATTGATACTGTCTTTCTTGATATAGTCATTCAATGGCTCAAGAAAACCCAAGGATACAAACCTGTCATACGAATCATCTGACCACATAACTACACCGTCAATATTTTGCCCTGCAGTAAGCATCACGGTCAGTTTATCGTATTGCTCTGTCGGGGTTCCTGTTAATTCAATGATTTCCAATTCAATTCCAGGGTTCTTTGCTTTAAAGGCATTAATTAGATTCTCATTATCCCTGAAATCAATCGCTACAACTCTAATCTTTCCTTTTTTTCGGCAATTTCTTTGGTCCCGCTATTGCTTTTTGTATCAACATTTCCACTTGAAAACGCGTTGTTTGCAACCACCAATATGGCGACTGCGAATACTATAAATCTTTTCCAATTAGAAATCATTGCACATCCTCCTTAATTTTGGCCGTTAAAAACTAAGCACCAAGGTCCCTCTTTAAGTTAATCCCAGAAAGACCAGATATCTTAATTTTCACGAGGAAACGGTTCTGATCACAAATACTAATCGGTCGATAGATTATTGCCTGTTTCGTCCTCCCTTCGAAATAAGAATACATTGATGTAGCAAACATGTCAACAATAATCTAAAATATGTATACATATAATTCACTTTTTGCATATCAATATTGCAGCTATGTTATTAATATTGTATTCTCTCGACAGAGGAGAAGATCAGGGATGAAAAGCAAGCTTCCCCAAGACCCCATCGCTTTATTCTCTTCCTATATGGGCATGGTCGATGTCCCGCGGCTGGAGAAAGATGCGGGGGACGACCCGAGTCTCGCGGGCAAGACCCTTGGCTTGGTCAACGGATCCGCCTGGATCCAACTGTGGAGCTACTATTTCGGCAGGAAGCATCTGCCGGGGGTAAAGCTCGTCAACATAGGAAATGAAGCGATCCAGCTCAATTTCATGAAAGCCCACAGGGAAGGCAAACCCTGCCCCCCCGAGAGCAATGTGCGGCTCTTCGCGGACTACGCCCGCCAGCTGGTGGACCTCGCCCAGGTAGACGCGGTGATGGTGACCT
>JAAUQL010000214.1 GCA_012033595.1 Cyclobacteriaceae bacterium
ATAACTTTTGTCGTCATGCTGAGTTTCAACTTTTTTTCAAAACGTGCAAATATGAAATGACGAGCTTATGGGAAGGGTGTGGGTGTGGGAAGTCGTTCCGAACCAAAGTCGTGGTACGACGGGAGGGTTTGGTCTGCCACCGATTGGCCGGTGGCACGACTTTCAAAGGGGCAGCTGATTCCTAATTTTCACAATTTCTAATAAAGCGTCATCGGTAGTATCCTTAGTAGAAGCATGCTGCATACCTTCACCCGACCCTTCGCTCCGCAGCTAAGGCCAATGCAATGGCTCAGGGAGACGACTTTATTATCATTCAAAACACGTCATCGGTAACGAAGTGAAGGATCCGGTACTTAGCAGCAGCTCCCAAATGAGCAGCCCGCTGCAAAATGGTGTGGCCACACTTTTGAAGTGTCACACCGTATCCATTCGACAAAGTACATCTTGATTTCCCTTATCAAAGGCCTTAGTTTGCGGTAAAAAACAAAAATGCAAATACCGGAAGATAAAAAACAAATGTTGGCAGATTGGCTCAGCACCTGCCTATCAAAGAAAGCGTATTGTAAGCAGCACAACATTAGGTATCATTACTTTGATTATTGGCATAGGCGTTCAAAATTGCCTGAAAAACCTAAAGCACAGGACACATCTGTATTCAAGGAGATTATTGTTAAACAGGATTCATATCCTGTAGAAATACTTTTCCCCAATGGAGTAAAAGTGAACCTGGAGAAGGCTTCTGCTGAGTTTATACGTCAATTGGTTCGGTAATTATGATTAGCCTCCCCATTTCCACCAGGTATTTTCTTTATCATGGCCCTGCCGATATGCGCAAGGGATTCGATGCGCTGTGCGGACTGGTACGGCAAGTGCTTAGGGAAGATCCACTAAGCGGGGCTATTTTCATCTTTATCAACCGGAACCGCACCCAGGTAAAGCTGCTGCATTGGGAAAAGGATGGTTTTTCTATCTACTACAAGAGGTTGGAAAGGGGAACATTCGAGCTGCCTCAAAGTAAAGATCAGCAGGTAAAATATGAGCTCTCAGCCAGTATCCTCAGGCTCATTCTGGACGGTGTTCAATTGAAATCGGTGCGTCAGAGAGAGCGGTTTTCCATGCCGGAAAAAGTTTAATTTTTCTATATTATTTTTTAATAAAAAACAGCTCCTGATGCAGCTAAAGAGCGGTTTTTCTTGTATATTTAGGTCATGACCAACACCTACCAACAGCTTACAAAAGAAGAATTGATCTTTAAATTATTGACTGTTGAGCAGGAGCTTTTGATGCTGAAAAAGTATGTTTTTGGCAAAAAAAGTGAACGATTTATTCCATTCGATACCGGTCAGCTTACCCTTGATCTGGGCCAGGTTAATACCAAAGAGCCCGAGGTAATCCAAAAACAGGTAACCATCACCAAAACGGTAAAAACGAAGCCTGTCCGGATCGACAGTGGCAGAATGCAATTGCCGGCCCACCTGCCCAGAGTGGAGCATCTACTGGAGCCGGCAGAAGATACCTCCGGCTATAAGAAAATTGGCGAGGAAATTACCGAAGAGCTTGCCTACACTCCTGGCAAGATGTATGTGAACCGCTTCATCAGGCCCAAATATGCAAGACCAGAAAACAATGGTGTGGTAGTGGCTAAATTGCCGGAGCGGCCTATCGACAAGGCCATAGCAGGAACAAGTCTGTTGGCTCAGATTATTGTCGATAAGTATGTTTATCATATGCCTTTGAACCGCCAGGCTCAACGCTGGGAGCGTGAACACAATGTAAAAGTAGCTATGTCCACCCTCACAGATTGGACGGGCGGAGCCATCAAGGTTGTAGAACCTTTATTTCCGATCATTAAGGATAAAATCTTGAATTCGGGTTATGTTCAGGTTGATGAAACCCCAATAAAAGTACTGGAACAAACAAAAAAAGGAAATATCCACCGGGGTTTTTATTGGGTATACTACAGCCCGAAAACCAGATTGGTAATGTTTGACTACCGGACCGGCAGAGGCAGAGAAGGTCCTGCAGAGATGCTGAAAAACTTTAAGGGCTACTTACAGGTAGATGGTTATGCTGCTTATGATCAATTTGAACATAAGGCAGGTATTAACCTGCTCAATTGTATGGCGCATGGCAGAAGAATGTTTGTAGAAGCACAAAACAATGATCCTGACCGGGCCTCACATTTTCTGACGCAAATTCAGCATGTTTATCATCTTGAAAAAATAGCCAGGGAAAATCATTACAGCCAGGAACAGATTTACCAGATGCGTCAGCAGCAGGCTCTACCCATCCTGAACGACCTTTATGAGTGGATGGTGAATAATGTTCAGGAGGTAACACCTAAAAGTCCAATAGGCCAGGCCATCGCCTACAATTTGGCGCGATGGAAGAATTTGATGAAATATGCCGAACAGGGATTTCTTCAGATAGACAATAATCTGGTGGAAAATGCGATAAGGCCGGTAGCTCTTGGGAGGAAGAACTACCTGTTTGCCGGCTCAAATGAGGCAGCTACTCGTGCAGGAGTAATATATTCCCTTTTGGCCACCTGCAAAATCAATGAGGTAGATCCGCTGCAATGGCTCAATGATATCCTGCCAAGAATCCAATCCTATCCTCAAAAACAGATAGAGGACCTTTTGCCCCATAGATGGAAGCATCTTCAACAAAAGGAAGAAGCTGTATTGCAATAGGAGGCGGGGTTGGTCGGATGCTTACAGCACAATCCTGATTTTCGCCTTCCTGAGTTCCAAATTTTGAGTCGTGCCACCAATTGGCTGTTGGTACGACTCCCAGGGAAGCAGCCTGGCCTTATTTTGCACCCATTCTACAAATAATACGTCATCGGTAGTTCTTTTAACAGCACATCTATGCACCACGACCAACTAAAGGCAGTAGCCCCATTTTGGCCTATTGCAGGACGTTTATGCTTTTATTATTCTGCTTTATGAACTTCCAGTTCAATCTCTATCATTAATTCGGGCAAAGCCAATTCTTTTACCCCAAGCCAGGAACCGGTTGGAAATTGTTTGGGATAAATTTCACTTTGGTAAGCTGCGTTTTCAAGAAAAAGTGCCATATCAGTAGTGAAAATATTTTCTACCAATACGTTATTAAATGTGCACCCATAGTGTTTTAAAATTTTCTCCAAATCAGCATAGCAATTTTTCATTTGCTGTCCCAGGTCGCCTATTGTCGTGGGATTTCCTTCGTCGTCCATGCTTACAGCGCCAGAAACTTTAATACTACTTCC
>JAAUQL010000112.1 GCA_012033595.1 Cyclobacteriaceae bacterium
TGACGGTGAAAAGCTGGCGCCTTTGCGAACTGTCTGAATCAGGATGCGCAGGATTGCAGGATGATCAGGATTTAGTAATAAATATAAATCGCGTCCCATAATGCAATGATCCTCATAGTTCCCTGCCATTAGCTGGCAGATTGCCGCACTACGCGAAAAGCTCCGTTCGCAATGACGGAGTAAGGCAGGCGCCAAAGACGGCGTAAAGCTGGAGCCATTGACCCTAAAAAACCCACTATTTTGCCGTCTTTGCGAGGAGCGCTTGCGCAGCATAGCGACGTGGTAAAAGCTAAAATTTCTCCAGTGCAGAGAAATAGAAGTTGGCTTCGATTTCTGCATTTTCGTCAGAATCAGAGCCATGTACTGCATTAGACTCCAGCGACTTTGCATAGCGTTTTCTGATGGTTCCTTCGGCGGCTTCTGCGGGATTGGTCGCCCCGATCAGTTTCCTGAAGTCAGCTACAGCATTGTCTTTTTCCAAAACAGCCGCAACGATGTGGCCTGAAGACATGTAATTGCACAAGCTTTCGTAAAAAGGTCGCTGGCTGTGAACGGCATAAAACTGCCCTGCACGTTCTTTGGTCAATTTCACCATCTTCATAGCAACTATCCTGAAGCCAGCCTCTTCGATCATTTTAAGTATCGCCCCGTTGTGTCCTTCGGCCACTGCTTCGGGTTTTATCATTGTAAAAGTTCTGTTTGTAGCCATTGTATTTTATTTATTTAAAAAAAACAAAAATAAAAGATATTGGCACAATGATAAACTGTAAGCGGCATATTTACGTGTCGGCCACAAACAAAAAAGCCCCGGTCATTCCGAGGCTTCAGTGCGTATTTTTTTGTGGTGCTAATGATGGTCGGTATTCACCAATTTCAACTTCCGTCCAACAAAAAAGCTGATCAAAAGCCCGGCACCTCCACAGATAAAGATCATGGCGGCATAGGCCACATCATCGTCCATTCCACCCATTTCTAACAAGCTGCCCAGAAATACGCCTACACCAATGCCAATGGCAAGTAGCGAAAGGTTGAGAATGACCAGGCCAAACATATTGTGGCTTTGGGGCGCTGACTTGAACAAGGACGCGTCGGCACCCTTTTCAATTAGCATCATGCGCTCTTTGTTGCGGGTGGAGAGGAAAACATAGGCTATGCCAAATACGGTTCCAAAAACGATGAGGGGAATTAATACTTCTACCATTTTTATTCAGATTTAAAAGGTTCTAACATTTTGAAACCTTTGACGCCGCCGGGTCGCGACTGGTTACAAAGGCTGGCGTATAAAATTTTTTGTAACTTGAATGGCAAAGCCGTAGTCTAAGGTGGAAATGAAATATCAGGAAGACCGCTTTTATATTGACAAAGTGCTGAAGGGCAATTTGCCGTCCTATGCCATTTTGATAGAAAAGTACAAGCGACTGGCGTTTACCCTGGCATTAAGAATAGTCAAAAATCACGAAGATGCAGAAGAAGTGACTCAGGATGCCTTTTTGAAGGCTTTCCGGGCTTTGGACACTTTTAAGCAGGAATCGCGCTTTTCTACCTGGCTATACAAAATAGTGTACCATACGTCACTGTCGAGGTTGCGCAAGAAAAATCCTGAAAGCATTGGGCTGGAAGAGATATCGCTACCGGATGCCTTGCAGGAGACCACCCCCGACGGACTGGACATCATGCACCTTCGTGAGCGGAAAAAAATTATTTCTACTGCCATAGACAGGCTCAAAGAAGATGAAGCAGCGGTGATGACCTTATTTTATCTCCATGAAAACAGCATCAAAGAGATAGGAGAAATCACTGGATATAGCGACTCGAACATAAAAATTCTGCTATTTAGAGGCAGGAAAAAGCTAGTGTTCGAACTAAAAAAGATTTTGAAGGAAGATATCGTTGATATACTATGAATCCGAAAGAAATTAACAGAGATCCATTTGTCAAGTCCTTGTTTGATGAAGCAGGCATGGCCGAACCAAACTCGGATTTTACCCTTAAAATTATTAAAAAGATAGAGGCTGACACTGCAAATAAGGCCTTTGTGCATCGGCCGGTCATCGGGCGGCGTGCCTGGTTGCTCATTGCCCTTTTTGGCCTGGCCATGTTTGTTTATCTTTGGATATACCCCTCAGCCGACCAGTCCGGTACCAGCCTCTTTGGATATGCGCTCCAAATCGACATCTCATTCATCGAGGCTTTCATTCAAAAGATCGCCATTTCCTTTACGATTTCACCCATTTTAAAAACCGCACTGCTGGCCTTGGTCTTTTTCACCTTCACCAACCTGATAATTTTTGAATGGAAGAGCCGGTCTTTCTTTAAATAATAAAAACTACTAGACCCTGGAGTTAAAGGGTGCTATCCAATCGACCGGCCGGCACATTGGGAGCCCGGCATGGTGATTCTGTTTTTCATAACTCCGCCCGAAATATTGTTATATCTGGAAAATAGTCTGGCTACTTTTATAAATTTGGCTACCATTTTCCCTTTATGTCGCGCATCGTTCAACTCTACAAAAATGCTTTTGGCGGTCTCTCACGTCCTGCGTGGATGCTGGCGGTGGTGATGCTGATCAACCGCAGCGGTACCATGGTGCTCCCCTTTCTTGGCATTTATCTTACCAGTGCTCTTGGATTTTCGCTGCAACAGGCAGGCGTGGTGTTGAGCAGTTTTGGCATAGGAGCGATGATAGGCTCGTTTTTGGGCGGCGTGCTTACCGACAGGTTCGGACACTTTTATGTTCAAATACTCAGCCTGGTGCTGGGCGGGCTTATGTTTGTTGCCCTTTCGTTTGTTACGGGCTATCATCAGCTCATTGTCGGCATATTGTTGCTGAGTATCACTGCCGAAAGCTTCCGGCCGGCCAACTCATCGTCCGTATCTTTCTATGCCCGGCCTCAAAATATTTCACGGGCTTTTTCACTCAACAGAATGGCCATCAACCTGGGCTTTTCCATCGGTCCGGCTTTAGGGGGACTGTTGGCTGGTATATCTTATAGGTGGCTTTTTGTAGCCGATGGTACCACCTGTATATTGGCAGGTTTGTTTTTCTATTTTTATTTTAGAAATGTGAAGGGAAACGAACCCGGAAAAGAAATCAATGAAGCTCGGAAATCTACCACCACTTCTGCGTTTCGAGACAAGCGCTTTATGGCATTTTCGGTGCTTGCTACCGGCTTTGCGATATTGTTTTTTCAATTGTTTTTTACGCTGCCCATTTACTACAAAGAGGTGTATCATTTGTCGGCAGGCAAGATCGGCGGACTATTGGCTTTGAACGGTATCATTGTCTTTTCTGTAGAGATGATCCTGGTCTATATTTTGGGCAGGAGCTTTCCTATTCACAAGCTTGTCTTTTTGGGTCTGGTACTGGTAGGCTTTGGGTTCGTATTGTTAAATTTATTTGAGGCTGCACCCATTTTGGTAGTGAGCATGGTGGTGCTTAGCCTGGCCGAAATATTGGCCATGCCCTTTATGATCACCTTTGTAGTGGAGCGATCGGGCATCAAAAACCGCGGCTCCTACATGGGTCTGTATTCATTTTCTTTTTCGGCAGGACACGTATTTTCACCCATTCTTGGCTCTTTTATCATTGGTCACTACGGTTTTGCCATGCTATGGTGGCTATCAGGCCTGGCATCGCTGCTGGTAGGCGCAGGGTTGTGGATAGTGACAAAACGATAAATTTGCTGAGGGGCTTCAGCTATTTTTTTCATTACCGACAATATCGGCCACACCTCCGGCCACAATAAATTTCATAACCTCCGAAGCCGGCACGTTGATGATTTTAATAGCGTCCTTTGATACCAGGTAGGTCTCACCGGTAAAGGTATAACTAAAAGGAACGTACACCGCCACCGTGTCGCTCAGCCCCAGGGCTTTGAGTTGGGTATTGGTGATGAAGCCTAGTCGAAAAACATGGTCAGTGGGATTGACCTTGAACATGACGGGCTTGTTGAACTTTTTGTCCTTGCCCACGAAGGCCGAAAAAAAATCTTTGATGGCCGAATAAATCAATTCCAGCAATGGTATGGTATGGATGATTTTATAGAAAAACAGTTTGAATGGCCGCGCAATAATCGTTTGGCCGATGTAGCCCAAGGCCGTAAGGAAGACCAGCATGATTAAAACACCCAGGCCTGGCACTTCGCGACCGATGAGTTTGGAAAGGTGTTCCTGAAGGAGGTTGTCAGAAAAATCAAATACCAAATATATCACATAGATGGTGATGCTGATGGGCGCCAGATACAATAGCCCCTGAAAGAAGTAGCTGGTGAGTTTTTTCATTCCAACAAAAATAATATAAAAGTGCTCAGGAAACTTATGCCCTGTTGCTTTTACGCATTCAACCCGGGATGAGGCAATCGGACAAGCGCATGTGGCCGGAGGGGTTATTGTTTCAGTTTAGCCAACCACCAGTTTATAGGGATGGTATTGGCGGCTAAGATACTAAGCGCACTTTGCCTCTCATGTCTAACGATGCGGGATGTTTTGCGCTAAGGCATCCATTTGGCGCTGTAGGAAATCTGGTGCATTTATGCTGATGCCAACAAATAAATGATAAAATACCCGTGTTCGAAACTCATCATACCCAGGTGCTATGGACATTTGGAGCTTGTTTGATTTTTTTGAACCAGGTGACGGTCCTTTGTCGTCAATAGCATAATATCGGATATGGAAGGTCGGCAAAAAGCTGCCCGCGCTCTTCAGTTGTCGCTCTGTCTGAGAGGTCAGGCTTCTCAGAGAAAATTTTTGATTGGCAATATATCCGTTGGAAATGGAAAATCCTTTTCTGGGGTGGAAGTTACTTCCATGCCTATCGGAACAAGCGCAGGCTAGATAAAACAGCGCAAGAATAAAGATTAACCCCGTTAAAGGATTACCCGGATACATAATAGTTGACGGTATTCAACAAACCCAAATTGTGTTTCTTCATCAAATCGGACATTGGGGAAAGAAACTTATATTTTCACCGAGATTATTTCACCTATATTATAAACACCTTTTCTTTTCTTTTTACCATCGACCGATATTTTGGCTTGCACTTTTTCTTTTGCCAAAAGCAATTCGATCGTAATGGAATTGTCGCCAATATGTAGGTTTGAAAGTTTTAATTTTGATAACTCTTCCGATAGCTGTGGTACAATACTGAATTCGTCGAAGGCAGTTTGCTCAAAGCCCAATATGCCTTCTAAAATTACTCTACAGTACAAAGCACTTTCGGCAGAAAGGTGTTTCATATTGTTTTCAGGGTAGGCCTCAATGGCATATGGTACGTGATCTCCCAACAGTCGCTTATTTGAATATTCCACCAGCTTTTTTAAGGATTTGTCAAAAAACCCAGCCTTGAACGTACCCCTCAAAGCATATAGTGTCCCTCTGTCCCAGAAAACGTCAGGTTTGGTAGATGCTGGATTGAGTTCGACTAACACTCCGTTTTCTGTCCATAGCTTATCTAGTAAAGCTTCTGCGGTTGCTTCAGCACGCTCATCAATCCCCATGACAAGTGGTAAGCAGATCCAATGTCTTAGGTGTGTATTCCCTTCAAAATATCGATAAGTATCTAAACCTTCAATCTTAAACCCAAAGTGCTTTTCAATATTTTTTGACATCTCAATACTGCGCTTTTCATATAATTTGGAAAGGTTGTCCTTGCCCAGCTCTTTTGCCAGAAAAGACGCATTTATAAGGCCCCCATAGTAAAGCGCATTGGTAGAAAGATTGGCATCTCCGGTTGAAATTCGACCCTCCATTTCATCGGTTTTAGAAAGTACTACGCCATCTTCGTTAATTTTATTCTGACAATAATCGATACTCCATTCTATCAGCGGCCACAAGTGCATGGCAAAATCACGACTGGCATATCGCAATAAGAACTGAGATGTTCCATAGGCTATCATCGCTGCATCCCCTCTGTCCTTACCACAGCAAGGCAGCTCCCCTTCTATTTCAAATGATGAAAAAATAGGTTCTGAACTTGCTGGAATGTTACGCAAAAACATTAAATAAGCGTTTTTTGCCGCCTCAATGCCAGCTTCGTCCCCAAGAAAAGGAAAGAAGGGCCCACTATATTCGACCTGGTCATTGGCCCAGATACCAGCGTAATAATTTCCTCCACCGGGTGAGTGAACCAATCCCATTTTTGATTCAAATATACTTTCTGAAGCCCTGATTTTTGAAAAGTAAAAAAGCTGATCAATCACCGGGTTGGAGGTTTCCAGAACGAGGTTTTCTTTAATCGTTTTAAGAAACACATCCCTTCCCTTTTCAATGTCCTTATAGTTAAATTCTTTTGTTGGATCTTCGTTGATTGCCGCAGAAAAATAAATGGTAAAGTGGTACGATTCCGCGGGGTTCAGACTTACTTCTGTTGCAGCATCACTGTACACTTGGTTAGTATAGATACCTTTGTATCCGGGAAGTAACGAGGTAAAACCAGAGTTACCAATTTTCAATGATTTAGAGATTTTAGTTATATTTATCAATTCCCAATGCTCAACAAATAGCGCATTGTCCATACAAGGAAATAATGTCCGCCTCAAAGCTAAACCTTCAACTGGGGAATGGTAAAAAATCAGCTTGCCATTAATCTTCACGGAGTCAGTTTTTGCAAATATCAGAGTGAGGCTGTCAATGGTAATATTGGGTTCGATTTCAGAGGAGAATGTCAATCGTCTGTACGCCCGATGCTTTTTCCATTCCGGTTCATTGGACTTATTATAAACCCTCATTTGTGGAAAAAGATGTCTCGTTTTATGCTTAATTCCTTATGTTCATTAATATCATAATAAATGATGGCAGAAACTCGCTTGCCAGACATTTCAATGTTATCACTGTGCTGGCCGCTTTCCCATTTATCCAATTTCCAAATGATGCTTCCGGAGCTTGATAATTCCCAATAATATTTTTGCTTTGCCTTTTGCCCAAAAAGTAAATGGGAAACGAAAACCAAAGCAAAAATGATGAATAGGACCTTGTTTGATACCATATTTTATCAAATTTTATAAATTAATGAATCTATGTAGGGTGAACTGATTAATTCTATAGTAATCGTGCTCCTATTAATATTTATTCTGAATAATACAATTGTCATGTGAAGAATCACACTCAAACCTATCTCCAGCATTTTGAAGTGAAATAGTGTAGCTAGAGAATCTTAGAAATCACCAATGAAAAATTTGTTAAATTAACATGCTCCCTTTAGGCTTTTAGCCGTACACCCGACAAAATGATCGCCATGCAAATGCAGGCCAGCAACTTTGAATTGCTGACCATTCATTCTTCAATTTCGATTCTATAATGGGTTACCCCCGGCTTGCAGCGTGATGACGCTATTCGCCGGTAGTATAAAGCTATTGTCATCGCCCGAAGTGACTGTTTCGATTTTCTCGCAATTTTCAGTACCCGAATTGGTCCTATACATGTCGTAAGAAGCGGCTATCCCGGTGCCACTGAAAGATACTTGCTTATCATCGGAAGATGAGTTTATCACTATGAAGGTGGAGGTACCTTTGCCTGTATGTTCAAATGCAGTCACAAGCACCGTTTTATCATCAGAATTAGCTTTAATCCGAATAGCGCCAGGCCGCAGAAATCTGTAAAAATGCTTGGACACAGCATATTTCTTGCCTGTTTTATTCCCCTGCATCAAGCAAAAATTATTGATCTCCGCCGATTCGCTTCCTTGCCACCACACCCAGGCACTGAGGTTTCCATACACCAGTCCCGAATAGATATCCATGGCCAGGTTCAATGCTCCCGGAACATCATTTGTCTTGTTCCAGAAATCAGTATATCCGGAGGTTTCGGTCATCCAGGCCGGTTTATTCATGGCCTTTGTAAACTGCTCATGATGGTTTGACCACATCTTGGCTAAGGCAGACCCAGATGAGGCAGAAACGCCATCAGAATAACCATGAACCGCCAGAATATCAATATTATTTGCCGCATCCTGATTGGCCTTGATTGACGAATGATAAAAATATCGCCAATTATCATCCTTCCCTTCCATTTCAAGCATATTTTCAGAACCAAATATTTTTACATCCGGAAAATCAGCCTTAATGCCCGGAACCACATTTTTCAGTAACTCATTGTACCAGGAAGTAGTATAAGTGCATGAATTAAATGACTGCTTAAACAAGGGCTCATTTTGAAGACTAATGCCATACACATCTATGCCCAGATCCTTATACAGTTGTAGGCCGTCTTTTAGCCATTGGGCATAATCTGCGTATTTATTGGGGTTTAGCGTTCCTCCATTTTTGGTGGAAACCTTGCCTTCATTCCTTGTTGCATTGGCATCACCAGCCCAGGAAAAGTTGCATTCCCATTTCATATCGGCCGGAGGGCTCCAGACAGTAAACAAAAACTTCAAATCAACATCGTTGGCATCGGCAATTTGCTTTAGTCCTTCCACAACAACCTTTTGTTTGTCCCAGTCGACATCCTGCCTAGCCTCCGGAGTGGATGGTGGATAATATTCATTGCGCCAGATGGTTATTCCCAGATCTTTAATGACCTTTTCCCCCCAGGCCTGGCTCCATAAATCACTGGCGGCTCCCCACCACACGTTTTGTGCACCAAAAAACCAAACCCGTCAATTGTTTGGAATTTTTCAGCATGATCAATATCGATTTTAACCTTTGCCAATACCGGATCGGGTTGTGGATCGGGATCATCCGCAGGATCGGGTTGTGGATCCGAGTTGTTGCAGGCAAAAAGAAGTGCAACAATAAAAAGCAGCTTTATAATTTTGATCGTGTACATATCTGTTTTATTTAATAGTTCGTCAATTTTATACTTGGTCTTTTTACCAATTTATTATTCTCCTCAGCTCCTGAGCACAGCTTGGCTATAGATGCACTTACTTACCAGAAGTCTGAATATTAAATCCGGCCAGCTTTCCATTATTTTCAGAAACCAACAAGACAGGGGCATTGCCCATCTTGATTAATTCCAACGATTTTTTATATCCGTTGGCAATGAAATTTGACTGGGAAGGCGCCACTGACCTCCATGTGAATTGCCCCATATTTAGCAGCACGTTTCCATAAGATGCATCGTAAAATCCGGTGGTTGTCTCTTCATGAATACTATTGCCAACCATAATGATATCGAGATGCTGATCGCTATTTAAATCATAAAACTCGATCGCTTGTATGGGTGAAAACTGTACATCGAGGGGTAAATCATGTACTTCGAGCGGACTCCCGCCGATATTTTCAAGAATAATGGACGAAAGCACCTTGCAATCCAAATGTTTTGCATCTTTCAATTCAGCATTTGTGAAGGCCATTTCAAAAGTGGCCTCGCCATAGCTGCTGTAGGTTTTGAATCTGTTTTTCATACCGGGAATCTGGCTTGTCAGCACTTTTAAGGTATGCACCATATACCTGTCATCACCGCTATACATGGTAACGACAGGATCGATGCTTCCATTCAAATCAAAATCCCTGGCATATATTTCCAATGGTTTTTGGGGACTGGTTTTATAAAATGAGTTCAAGCCGTAATTGCCGATGACATAATCGTCATCCCCATCATTGTCTAAATCTGCCGCTTCTATCTGTGTCCACCATCCGGTCAAGTTACTTAAACCCAGCTCACTTGTTTTATCGATGAGCTGGCCATTGGTATTGATCAATACCCTGATGGGCATCCATTCACCAACAACAATGAGATCCGATTGAGCATCGGAATTCATATCTGTCCAAATTGCAGAGGTGACCATTCCCAGCCTGCCTTCCTCCTCATTCAAAACTTCTGATCTGTCAACAAACTTCCCATTTTTATTTTCAAGCAAATAGCTTTTGGGTGCGAGCGGATATTGTTGCACTTCCACGCGACCACCTACAAACAGATCCATGTCGCCATCATTGTCAAAGTCTGAGGCAATCGCACAAGATCCGGAAGCATCAATAAGTGGGAGCGCCTCGGGCTGAAGCACAAAAACTCCATTGCCTTTATTCTTAAATAGGCGATCCTGATAGTTTTGGAACCTGATGCCCATCTATCGCCACCGGACACCAGGTACAGATCCAGATCTCCATCGCCATCTGAATCGAAAAACACTGAAGCTGTAATATCTGCTTCGAGATCATCGCGCAATTCGACTTCTTCAAACCCTTGATTTGGCTGTTGCAAATAAATTGACATTTGCCCTTGATCACCCCCGATAAAAAAGTCTTCCGATCCATCACTGTTTACATCCCCAACACTTATACATGGGCCATTATCCGAAAACCCATGTAATATGGTTTGTGCGGTGGTACCATGCGATGATTTTACACTTAGATCAGTAAAACTCACACCCATTTGATCCGCTATGTCTTTAAAACGAAACGATAAGGTCTCCTTCGAGACGATGCCTTTACTGTAAGGCGCTCCACTTCCCGACGACCCGTTTTTGGCGATCTGCAACAAGGTATCCCCGGAGAATTGAGCAATACGGTTTATCTCTCCATCAGGCCATTGTACGATCAGAGAATCTACCCGGGAATCACCCCCTAATCCGAAATGAATGTGCTGGTCGATGGTAGATTTATAGCCCCTGTAAGGACTATATTCCTGATATTGATGGTTTCCGTTATGATATATCCAGAGCTTAAGACCCATTTTTTGATAATCCTTTACCAGCGGCGAAAACTCAACCTTAAGGAAATGATTGCTGCCGTTCGCAGTGCTGCCCCGGACAGACAGATTTTCATATATATAGACTTCCTGGTCAATATTATTCATCACAATATCCAGATCGCCGTCGTTATCAAAATCAGCATAGGCCGTACCGTTAGTAAATGTTGGATGTTCCAGACCCCAGGCTGCCGATTTATCGGTAAATGTCAAATCCTGATTATTTTTGAATATAAAGTTCGAGAGTTTAACATCAGGCAGGCTGTTGAGGGCATGTATCACTACCTCTTTGTTTGCTTTCGCCGTCCCAAAGTGTGATGTCTCAAAAATCTTGGTGATGTAATCCATATTGGTCACATCTTTTCTGAACCCATTGGTAATCAGAAGATCTTTCCATCCGTCATTATCAAAGTCAGCCAATAGTGGTGCCCAGCTCCAGTCCGTTTGGTGCACTCCTGCCACATAGCCGATCTCACTAAACATTGGCTTTCCATCGGGGTCAAATCCCCTGTTCAGTTGCAACGTATTACGCAAGAATTGTGGGTGATACCCGGCATCCAAGCTCTTTGTAAAAGTCATGCGATTGGATTCGAGCATCAGTTTCTGCCTTTTATTTTCATATGGCAGCATGTCAAGTACCATAATATCGAGAAGGCCATCATTATTGTAATCAGCGATATCCATTCCCATTCCATTATTGGTAAAATGTCCGAAGTAGGCCCCCGCCATTTCGCTGAATGTCCCATCCTGTTTGTTGATATACAGCAGGTCATTGGATATAAAATCATTCGCACAGTATATATCGGGCCATCCATCCATATTGATGTCAGCAACCGAAACACCCAGCCCATACCCCTCATGCAAAATCCCCGCTTCTGAAGAAACATTTTTGAACCGCCCCTTGCCTGTATTTTCATAAAGCCTGTCGGTGCTTTGCCCACTGCCATCTTTAAGAATGGGTCGCAGTGAGCTTCTCATGGAACCATCCATGGAATTGGTCAAGACAAATAAATCCAGATCGGCATCTTTGTCATAGTCTAAAAATACGCCCATGGTACTGTAGCCGGCATCATTGAGACCCATGGCTGCGGCCTTATCTATAAAATGTGGAATACCGTGCTCATCCATTCCCTGATTTATGAAAAAGATGTTATCGTGGTCGTTGGAGATTTTATCAAATCCCCCTACGCATATGTATATGTCCTTTAGCCCGTCATCGTTGATATCTACCAACGACACCCCCGTACACCATTTTGAAGTTTCTACCCCTGACTGTTTTGTAATATTCTCAAATTTCAGATTTCCCTTATTGAGGTAGAGCTCAGATGACTGCATATTGCCGGTAAAATAGATATCCTGCAAACCATCATTATTGAGGTCGCCAACAGCTACACCGGCACCATTGTACAAATACTCGAATGTTAGACCATTGATGGAATCATTAATGGTAAGCTGATTGACAAATTCAATTCCGGTATCACTGGCCGTGTGCAATGCAAAAAGTTTTTCGGTTTTTCGCATGCCACATTGAACTGAGAAGATTGAAAAATAGTAATAATTGCTGCTATACGCATAGTACTTTGCTGTGAAATCTAATATTCGATGATAGCCCATTGATGCAATGATGAAGGGTGTTTGATCATAATGCTGCGCTATCATTAAAGATATTCTTTAGCATAAAATATGGGTCTATGCAGACCCATATTTTTACCTAACTAAATTTTACTATAATACTCAGCTTAATATCCCGGATTATTTTCAATTATTGCACTATTACGCTCCATCTCTACCTGAGGAATGGGATACAAAAGGTTTTTGGATATTCGAATTGGAAGCTTGCCGATAGGTCGGTGCTGAAATGTTCATCGCTACCATTCCAATTTTGCAAAGAAATATCTCCATGGGCATCCCACCTTTTTAAATCATGCCACCTAATTCCTTCCTCACCGCAAAGTTCCACAAAGCGTTCGTCCATGATCCACTGCAAAATGACCCCGCTGTCTGTTTCTGAAGTTGGATGGTCAGCCGGAGCAATGCCATCTCCAGCACCTGAAGACAGACCCCAATCACGTGCCCGAGTTCTAATCTCATTTATCAAGGCTATGGCCGATGCCTTATTTCCTCCTGATTTCAAAATAGCTTCTGCAGCCACCAATTTCACGTCGGCTAATCTAAGTATCCTTACATTATTTACAGAACTGGGCGCAAAAGTGGGAAGCAGTGCATCCAATCCATCCTTGCCATACTTTTCGAACGAACGGTCTGGCTGCATAAAAAAGGCCAGTCGTGGATCTGTGCCAAACTGATTGAAGAGTTTTCTGGTGACTTTCCAGGTCTCACCGCCGATCATATCATTTTGAGGACCAAATGTCTTGTACATCCCCCAGAAAGCGTGCATACTTTCCACGCCTCTCCACGGGCCGTCATTACTCAACCAAGGGTTCTGCTGTTCGGGGCTGGGCGCTGCAGCCTGAAACTCAAACAAAGACTCGCTATTGTTCTCATGAAATGCACTGAAATTGTTGCTGTAGTCCGTTTCCAGATTTGCGCCTGATATTTGTGAATATACGTTTGCGGCTGTGGCATAATCAGTTGAAGATCCGGAGTAATCTCCACGGTAAACCAAAGCCTTTACCAGCAACCCTTTTGCAGAATTGCTTACTGCTCTGCCTGCCTCTTCACTGGGCCAGGAAGCAGGCAATAGGCTAGCTGCTTCCTCCAGATCCTCAATTACCTGATCCAGCAACTGTACACCTTCACTTGCCGGTGTATTGGTATCTTCCCTGTTTGTAATTCTAGTTATTACCAAAGGGGCTCTACCATACATATTAAACAGCTTAAAATAGGCCAATGAACGAAGGAAAAGGGCTTCACCTTTCATGTAATTGATCAATTCAGGACTGTCAAACATATCCAAATCGGCTGTCTCTGCCTTTTCGATAATCACATTCGTGCGCTGAATCATTTCGTACGTCATATCCCAGAAATATGAGCTCTTGCCTTCGGTCGGATTCAAATTTCCATTAAACAATTCATAGGTAGCCGTTCCATCCCTGTTGGTTGTAATATCATCTCCGGCCAAATAATACAAATGATGAATAAAGTCTGCGGATTTAAACCAATACCAGTCGGTCATCTTTGCATAGGCACTTACTACGGCCCTTCGAAATTCAACTTCGTTTTGAAAGTAATCTCCTTCCGACACGGCCAAAGGTGGCGTATCTAATCTGCCGATATCACACGATGCGATAAGACTTATCACAAATGATAAAATGACTATTATTTTTATATTTTTCATCTTCTTGCTTTTAATATCGTTTACTTAAAATCCCACATTCAATCCAAAACTGAATGTCCTTGGCAACGGATATGAATCATTGATTGGGTCCAACCCTGACCAACTATGAATATATAGGTTGTTTTGTCCTGAGACATATACCCTTAGTCGGGTAAATACATGGGTTTTATCCAAGAGGGTTCTTGGCACACTATATCCTACTTGCCAGTTGTTGAGTCTGAAAAACGCAGCACTTTCAACAAATCGATCGGAATATCGGCCATTCCTGGCGGGATCCTGAGCAACAGCGCGCGGCATGGAAGTAGATTTGTTCGATTCGGTCCATCGGTTAGCTACAGTTGGCCAAAAATTATTACCGTATCCCGACATTGATTCCATGGTGGCACGGGTGCCGTTGTACTTATCTACATCTCCCTCACCATAGAAATTAATGGTCGCGTCAAAGCCCTTCCAGTTCAATGAAATGTTTATCCCATAAATATATCCCGGGATGGTATTTCCAATTTCTGTTCTGTCAAAATCGTTGATCAGGCTATCTTTGGTGGTACTGTAATACAGTTCTTCTTCGGTCGGGTTGCCATATACATCCAGGAAATACATATCTCCGGGAGCCACAAAATCGGCATCGGCAATCGTTTCATCAGTATATACGCTTGATCGCTGGTCAATTTCGTCTTGCGACTGGTATATTCCACCTACTTTGTAGCCCCACAAATGTCCAATTGGCCTGCCTTCTTCTACGCGGCCATAGCCGGTAAACAGTGGTTGGCTATTGTACAATTCGAGCACTTCATTTTTTACAAATGAAATATTACCGCCTACACTATACGAAAGTTCACCGATATTTCCATTGTAGCTCATATCAAGATCTATCCCTCTGTTTTGCAATGATCCAATATTAAAGGCCGGATCGTTGATACCAACGGTAGGCGGAAGCTGCACAAATTGAAGAATATCGTCCGTACGGCGGTTATAAAATTCCATCGTGATACTTAGGTGATTTTTGAAGAGCAAGGCATCAAACCCTGCGTAAGAGGTGGTCACGGTTTCCCAGGTCAGGTCTGTGTTCGGAAATCCCGGCACCGTAATGCCTGTGTTGTAAATACCGAGCACATTTCCCCCTCCGGAGCCAAAGCTATAGGAGGCAACATCTGCCGTGTTTGAGAGATATGCATATTGACCGACGACTACTTCATCGTTACCTGCCTGGCCCCATCCACCGCGAAGCTTCAAATCGTCGATAAAGGTAACGCCATCCATAAAGGATTCGGAGCTAATTCTCCATGCTTCGGCCGCCGAATAAAAATTCCCCCATCTTTTATCGCTCGGAAATCCATTGCTGGCATCGCGCCGGAAAGAAAGGTCAATATAATACCTGCTGGCGTAGTTGTATCCTGCTCTGGCTACGTAGCCATACCAGAATTTCTGTTGTCTGCCGGTAAATCCTTCTACCCAATCATCATTTCCAACTCCTACTCTGTTGAGATCTTTGGTAGTAGTATTGCGTGTACCTATGTCTTCATTAAAGTTTTTCCAGTACTGCTCCTGAATACCTGCTACTGCACTAATGGTATGTTCTCCAAATTTTTTGTCATAAGAAACCGTAAAATCCGCCTGATAATTAATAAATCTATTGGTTCTCAGTCCGTAAGTGCCATATGACGCACCTGAGCCCAATGTGGAGGGATCTTGCCCGTTTACCCTGTAGAAGTTAGACTCTACATCTTCAAAACCCCTTCTTTGTTGCCACGCCCAATCGATGCTCAATGATCCCTTAAAGATCAGTCCTCTCAATGGCTCCACTGCCACAAATCCCTGCCCCATCGACCGGACAATTTCAAATTTATTATGGTTCAATGCCATGCCAGCCAATTCATTCGATTTGGTACCTGCCCCATACAACCTGGTATTGGTCCAATCGGGGTTTCCTTCAAAATAAGGATCCATCGGTCGATTAAAACCATAAATATCATTCGCATCGAAAAGCGGCTGAAATGGCATAAACGCCATTGCATTTGTCAGATTAAGCCGCTGATTATTATCGGAGATTTGGTAGGTCAATTTCAGGTTTAGCCCGGTTTTGATGTACTTACCAATCTGGGTGTTTAAGTTAGACGCAATATTGTATCGCTCCAGATTATTGCCCTTTAGCACACTTTCCTGGTTGAAATATCCGGTGCCCAGATAGTAATTGGTCTTTTCAGTAGCCCCGGAAATCCTCAGACTGTAGTTTTGCGTGAGCGCATTTTGATTTCTGGCCTCATTTTGCCAATCGTAGTTTGCCGGATTTTCCCCAATAAAAAAGGGGCTTTGAGGATCATACACAGGCATAAAATTGCTTAGCCTTACGCCATTGTCCGGTTCATTTCTACCATAGAGGTCGTCTTCGATGGTCACATGAGACTGTAAACTGAACTCTGTCTATTGCAAAAATAGTTTAAACTTGTATTAGAAAACAGAGAGAATGGAATCAGAAGAATTTAAAACAATGCAGGCCAAAGCACTGGATCAGTTGCGCAGAGGCC
>JAAUQL010000215.1 GCA_012033595.1 Cyclobacteriaceae bacterium
TGAATGGGATTATTATTTTATCTACTTATGCGGTTCTCAGCGGTTCTTATTTTTCTTTGCCTGTGTCCAATGTTTTCGCTGCGAGAGGTCTCGCTCAGAGTCGGCAGCGGTGAATGGAGTATCTATTTTGTCACTTAGCGGTCTCAGCGGTTCTTAATTTTCTGTGCGTGAGCGTTTTTTCACGCTGAGATTATTGCCGCGATCGGATCATAAAAAAAAAAGCTGCTCAACTTAAAAATGTCGAGCAGCCAAGGATTTTGGCGCTATTGCAAATGCACCACAGCAACAATGAGCAATCTACTTAAACTCCACAATATCCGCTGTCACAATGCAGGTATTGCTCGAAGCCACGATGTAGTTGTTCAGTTTCCAATTCACAGTGATATTTGCAAGCGTTTGGTTAGCTTTCAGTTCCAGTCCTTGCATCATGTTGTCTTTGGCCTCTTTTAGCAAAGTTTCCTTTTTGAGTCCGCCAAATCCCAGAAAGTAACTGGCCTTGGCCTCACCGCGTAGGTTTTGTTTTACATAGTTAAAATTGGCATCGCTGAGTGAGGCCGAGTCGGACATATAGCCACCGTGCAAGGCGCATGAGGATAGCATTACCACCGAACTGATCATTAACATTAATTTTTTCATTTGATTGTAATAATTGTAATCTGCCCTACCTTGGATTCAGACTGTATAAGCATACAGACCAGGTGTGTTCGGGTCAATTTTTCACCTAATATTTTACTATGTTTGTTCAAACTGTTGTGAAAAGGAAAGGTTTGAAGCGGGCGATTAAATGATTACAATTCGATCTGCCCAACCGACCCCGAGTCGACAGATGAATACAATACGCTGGAAAGCCACGTGGCTTAATGCACAGCAAATTTGGAGATTTTTGGATGCACCAATCTGTAGAAATCACTATAGCTCATTTGAATGATCTCGGCAAAATTGCCGGCATTGAAGGCGATTTCTTCGTTTTCCGTTACAGACTTGGCTACGAATACTTCCAGATTGTACAAATTTCCAAAGGGCGGCATGGCTCCAGGTTCGCAATCGGCAAACATATCCTTAAATTCAGTTTCACTGGCCAGGCGTACATTCCCCTCGCCGGTTACATCTTTCAGCATATCAAAATCTACCCGGTACGATGCCGGTAGCACAGCCATGGCCATTTGACCATTGATCATTACCATCACCGTTTTAATCATGTTTTTACCCGGAACATGTGCGGCAGCGGCCACTTTTTGTGCAGAAAAGGCCTGCGAATGTTTAATAGTGAGATAGGGCACATCAAACTTGTCAAGATGTTCTTTCAATTTTTTCGAAGGCATGTTTTTTAGGGTTTAAGGGTACAACATATATTTCAGCTTTCAATTTTCCTGGTTGCCTCACCAGGACTTGGTTGGTAGTAGGTTCTTTCAAACCCTATTTTTTTTAACGTTTTCATCGGCAAAAGGATAAATATGCACGGCATCTTCGATCTGAACGGGGGTAGGAATGCTAAGCTCCTTGTGTACAATCCGTGGCATAAGGTGCTACACAGATTAAAAAGTGCTTAAAAAAAGTATGGGCGCAACGTGGCATTTATATACGCTTACCAATTATTTAATAATATGAGCGCAAGATCAGCGCATGCAATAATGCGTTCATTTATCACTTTCCATTAAATTCGTGGCAGCAGTGTGTAGCTTTATTTTCAGCTTATTTTTATACTGGTAAAAAATTGAATGTCTTATGTTAAAAATAGTGCTTTGTTATGCCTGCCTAAGCGTGATGTGCGCTTTGCCGGCTATGGCTCAATTGCCCAAACGCAGCCTGCCACAAAACATCAACAGACCCAACTATTCGCATATTTTCCCCTCTCTGAGCGGTGATGGCAATCAGATGGTATTTTTCAGCAACTACACCAATAGCGAGGGGTTTGAAGCCAGGTATTCGGTGAAAACAGGTCCTGAAAGCTGGACGGATCCCGAACCACTCAGCGGCATCAGCAGGCAGGCCCTCGATCATATTGGCAGTTATTGCCTTAGCCACGATGGCAATACCCTAGTATTTGCTTCCCGACGCTCGCCCGGAATAGGCAACTATGACATTTGGGTAAGCGAAAAAATCGGCGAAAAGTGGACGGAGCCCAAAAATCCAGGAAAACCACTGAATTCTCCGACTAATGAGGGTAACCCATGTCTAAGTCCCGATGGCAAGTCCATTTACTTTATGCGCTGCGAAACCATGGATCAGATAAACAAAAACAAATGCAGGCTCTTTGTTGCACACAAAAAAGGGAATAGCTGGCAGGAAGCCGAAGCCTTGCCCGAGGATATCAATACCGGCCACGAAACCACCCCAAGGATATTGGCAGACAATAAAACCCTGATTTTTGCTTCGGGACGACCCGGGGGCAAAGGCATGCTCGACTTATACATAAGCACTTTCGATGACGAAAAGTGGCAAGCACCCAGATCGCTCGATTTTTTGAATTCGGAGCTTAATGAAGAATATGTGTCGGTGCCGGCACGTGGCGACCTCCTGTACTTTTCGGCTCCGTACCGTGAGGATCAAAGACTATTTATGACGCTGGTACCTGAGGCATACCAGCAAAACAAGGTATTGATGTTGACCGGCACCATCGACTATGCCGATGGACAAGATCCCGTAGATGATGTACTGGTGCAGGCCTATGATGTAGAAAAAGGGACACTTTTCAGCAATACCAAACTCAGGCAGCACGATAGAGGATATACCATGTTTTTGCCCGAAGGTTCTGCATACGATGTGTCTTTCTTTCCACAAACGGGTGGTCATGTTTTCGCCAGCCAACTGATCGATCTTAGTCATATGCAGATTTCCCGAAAGGAAGATTGGACTACCACCCTGGAAGCCGTGCGACCCGGCGTAGAGATTCCTTTGTTCGCCATCAGATTTGAGCGCTATGGGGCAGACCTGTCGGGCACATCGGAAACGGCAATAAAACGGATTGTAGGCTTTTTGAAGAAAAATCCGGGAATAAAGGCAGAAATTGGTGCCTTTATCGATAAAGTCTACTACGATAGCCTGTCATCTAATGAGTTGAACGAAGTGCTCGCAGATACCGTTTTCCTGACTTTGAAAAAAAGCTTGCCTTATAAACCAGAGCAACCGGGGAGCGAAAACCAGGACATAGAAAATGGAGTGGCGCCAGATGGCCAATCAGGTTCTTCAATAGAACTCCGGACAAAAATGCGCTTTTGGCCGGTGGTTACAAGC
>JAAUQL010000216.1 GCA_012033595.1 Cyclobacteriaceae bacterium
AAGAGCAAGAATAAGAACGCGGCACTTTTTGGGCGACCGCAATATTCAAAAGAAGGTGAGTCTGGAAAATTTGTCGATTTGCCTGGTACCGGAAAAGAAGTAGAACTTCTTAGCAAAGCTTTGATGATGGCTAAGTGGCAAACACAATTGTTTGTGGGTGAAGATGCAACAGAGAAGAATCTGAAGGACCTGGATGAACCAGCCGTGCTGCATTTAGCAAGCCATGGTTTTTTTAATCCCGGTGAGAGTAATGAATCCTATTCTTTAGCTGAGACGTGATCCGTTCCGGTATTGCGTTGGCGGGAGTCAATGATTCAAATCCTAATGAAGAGGATGGATTGCTTACTGCCTTTGAGGTAATTAATTTAATCTTGATTCCACCCTGTTGGTTGTTCTTTCTGCATGCGAACGGCTAAAGGCGATGTAAATCATGGTGAAGGTGTGTATGGATTACAGCGTGCTTTGCGTGTGGCGGGTGCGCAAAATATGATTATGAGTTTATGGAAAGTAGATGATGAGGCAACCCAAAAGTTGATGGTTGATTTTTATTCGCGCTGGTTAAAGACGAATGACATGCGTACATCATTCCGTGCCGCTCAAAAAAATCTGCGCAAGGAGTATCCTAATCCTTATTACTGGGGTGCATTTATTTTGACCAGGTAAATTTTATTTCTGAACCTATATGAATTAGAAAATTGAAAATGTTTTTTAATTCTTAACTGAATTACAGTTATACATTTCTCACTTTTCGCAGATTATACTGGGAATTCCGCTCATAATTGGTTATATTTATAATTCTACGGGTCACGTGTAGTTATTTCATCTTTTTGATGATCTCCTTCAAGTTAGCTATTCAGTAGCACTGACAACTTGTAACATGTTAGCACCACAATGTGTAAAATATTTTGCCTCATTAGCATGTAGCAATCTTGATTGAGTGATGATTTCTTATTTATTAAATGCCTATTAATTATTCCTTATGAAGGGAAACAAAAACGGAGCACCAACTAAAACCATGAATTTTAGTAAGACGGATGAATTATTAAAACGAAGAAACAATATTGTAGCCAATGGCGTAAGCGTATTTGTAAAGACAAGTGCTGTTGAAGGGCGTGATGCAACGCTTATTGATGTTGATGGAAATGAATTGATTGACTTTGCTGGTGGCATTGGGGTTCTCAATGGCGGGCCATTGTCCGCCCCCTGTTGTAAAAGCTATTCAAGATCAAGCGGCAAAATTGATTCATTCTTGTTTTAATGTATCAACTTACGAATCATACATTGAGTTGTGTGAGATATTGGCGCGTTTACTTCCTCATGGTGAGCGCACGAAAGTAATGTTGACCAACACGGGTGCTGAGTCGGTAGAGAATGCTATTAAAATTGCCAGGCAGGCAACGAAGCGTTCAGCGGTGTTATGTTTTACAGAGTCGTTTCATGGCCGTACCATGATGGCCATGACACTTACATCCAAGATCGATTATAAATTAGATTGCGGTCCCTTTGCGCCCGAAGTTTATAGGCTTCCTTTCCCGAATCATTATCATTATGGAATTGGAATGACAGAAGATGACTTTGCAGAACTGCAATTACAACGATTGCACGATGCAGCGCACAATCTGGTAAATCCAAACAACGTGGCCGCCATTATTATAGAATTGGTGCAAGGCGAAGGCGGGTTTAACATCGCGCCCAAGCGCTACATTGAAGGGCTTCGTGAATTCTGCGATGAGTTTGGTATCATGCTAATCTTTGATGAAGTCCAAACCGGATTCTGTCGAACGGGAAAGTGGGCAGCGAGTGAACATTATGGTGTTACCCCTGATCTTTCAACTTGGGCGAAATCATTAGGCTCGGGGTTGCCGATTGGTGCTGTAATCGGGAAGCAGGAAGTAATGGATGCTGCGGCTGTAGGTACCATTGGCGGAACGTTTCCAGGCAACCCGGTTTGTTGCGCGGCCGCTATTGCGACACTAAATTATATGGAGGGTCTTGATCTCAATTCGAGAGCAACAAACCTGAGTAAAATCATTGGCGATCGCCTGTTAAAGCTGCAAAAAAAAGTGCCCATCGATTGGCGATATAAGAAGTTTGGGAGCGATGCAAGCCATCGAGTTTGTAGAGAATAAGGATCCGGAGTCTCCGGATTCACAAACAGCTTCACAACTTATTAAAGCTTGTCTTAAGCGCGGACTAATCTTATTGAGCGCGGGCACAAATAAAAATGTGATCCGCATTCTTACCCCACTTATTATCTCGGAAGAGTTGTTGGATAAAGGATTAACCATTATTGAAGAAGAACTTATAAACATAACTAACTCAAACTAAATGACACCCTTTTCGATAGGCGGAATTCAAATGCATGTTTCGGCCAGCCATAGCAATGTGCCAGCGATGAAACATAAGATAGATGTAATGATGTCGGTGTATCCGTGGGTACAAATGATTTTGTTCAGTGAGCTTTGTCCGTTTGGACCCCTCACATTTAATGCGCAAGAATTTCCCAATGCTACAGAAGAAGAGTTTTGTGCTGTTGCCAGGCATTATGGAATCTGGTTAATACCCGGAACCATGTTTCAGAAAACCGGGCACACGATATACAACACAGCAACAGTTATCAATCCACAGGGTGAGGTTGTTAGTCGTTACAACAAGATGTTTCCTTTTTATCCCTATGAGGTAGGGGTAACCGGAGGTCAATGAGTTTTTGATTTTTGATGTTCCGAAAATTGGACGATTTGGACTTTCTATTTGTTACGACATGTGGTTCCCAGAAACATCGCGCACACTTGCCGTAAATGGCGTGGAGGTAATTCTGCATCCAACGCTCACTGCAACGATTGATCGCGATATAGAATTGGCGCTTGTTCAGGCCACAGCCGCAACCAACCAGTGTTTCATTTTTGACATCAATGGTTTAGGCGATGGTGGCACCGGTCGATCAATTATTTGTGGCCCTGATGGGCGAGTGTTGCACCAGGCAAGCAATGGTGAAGAACTGATTCCGATTGAAATTGATATGGAGCGTGTAAAACGAAGTCGCGAATTAGGAGTGTTACGCCTCGGACAACCGTTAAAAAGTTTTCGGGATCGGCTAGTCAGTTTTGATATTTATCAACCTAAAACTCCATTACCATATCTCCAAACATTGGGAGCTTTGAATAAACCGACCCGCTTTGAACAAATGAATGAGGCTTTGAAGTACGATGAGGTTGCTAATGGAAAGCCTGTAA
>JAAUQL010000217.1 GCA_012033595.1 Cyclobacteriaceae bacterium
CGGTGTCTGGTTTTACTTCTCGCATCATTTTATTGAAATCTGTAAAAGCTGGACAGGTAAATCCCGTCTTACTTTTGAAAAATGAAAGCCGACCAGGATTAATATCGCATAAACCTACAAACTCAATCAGTTCTGGATATGATCGGACCACATCAACGGACCACATATCAAGCGCCCGGATGCCCGTACCTACAATAGCAATTCTTTTTTTAGTTTGCAGTACGGGAGTGCTAAAGGCAGGAGCCCATGCGGCCGCAGCCGCTACCACTGCTCCGGTTGTTGCGATAAAATCTCTCCGGGTAATATTTTGCAGCTTCATATTGAACGGATTCGGTTATATTGATCGTATTAAAAGTAATTCAAAAAAGTTGAAACTATGAAGGGATTGAAAGATCTTCTCTTACTGGGGAACCCGCTTTTGTATACAGTTTCGGAACCTATTCTTGAAACAGAATTGCCACAGGTGCAGGAATGGGTAGATGATCTGCATAATGTAATGGAAGAGATACGCGCAAAGTATCATTTTGGCCGCGCCATTGCGGCACCACAATTGGGCAATAGGAAACGACTGATTTATATGAACATAGATAAGCCCGTGGTTTTTATCAACCCTGAGTTTACATTTTTGAGTGATGAGAAATTTGAAGTTTGGGATGATTGTATGTGCTTTCCCAATCTACTTGTGAAAGTAAAACGACACAAGGAGTTGGTCGTTTCTTACAAGGATGAGACCTGGCAAAATCGTGAGTGGAAAATGAAAGATGCTCTGGCTGAATTACTTCAGCACGAGTACGATCATCTGGATGGAATTTTGTGTACAATGCGCGCGATTGGCGACAAGTCGTTCAAGTGGCGGAGTTAGTTAAGTAAAATCAATTAACGGAAGGCACTGCCTCGGGTCGCATTACCCAAAAATTATTGAATCCTTCACCAACTTGAATACTCAATAATCCATTAGCAAGCATTTCTAGGATAGCAAGAAAATTAAATATGAGTGATATTCGGGTTGGGACTTTTTCAAAAAGTTCAGTGAAGGCCACTCTCGGTTTTACCGTAATCTCATTCAGAATGTATTCTTTCTGGCCTTCAATGGTATATGGATATTGGATAACCTGATGAACAGGTCTGTTTTTTCTCTTCTTCGGCACGTTTCAACACTTTTTCAAATACTGTCAAAAGTTTGAAAAGGTCAACATCCTGTAATTCGGCCTCTACATTGGTGCTCTCAGCAAGTGTTCTGAGTTCCTTCATCAAATTTCCGCGCTTTTCCTTGAGTAGCTCAGTTTCTTCCATTTTATGGAACTGCTCAACCACAGATTTGTATTTTTGTACTCAAGTAAATGTTTAACCAATTCTTCACGCGGATCAATCTCGTTACCTTGGTCATCCAATTGTGGCCTTGGTAGCAGCATTTTGGATTTAATCCGCATAAGCGTTGCAGCTACCAAAATGAACTCGCTAGCTACCTCTACATTCAGTGTCTCCAAACTGCGGATATATTCCAGAAAGTCATTCGTAATCTTAGAGATAGGAATATCGTTGATTTCTAATTCATCACGTTCAATAAAGAAGAGAAGTAGATCAAATGGCCCTTCGAAAAGAGGCAGTTTAATTTCAAATGGCTGTTCTTGCATTTTCAACTTATAAGGGAGCAAAAGTACTCAGGAATTGATGATTTTTTGGCCTTAATTTTTGGTGAAAATCGTTGGCTATGCTTTACCCAGTCAAATTCCTTATTTTTGAGCGTAAGAAGCTTTAAACAGTTACCTCTTGAGCTTGTTTAGGGATAATAGCTCACATAAAATTTTAAAGGCCGTAATGCTTATTTCACCCGGAAAATTACTCTCCAAAATCAACTGTCCCCAGGATTTAAAGAAACTGGATCAGGTGCAGCTTGTTCAGTTGTGTGAGGAGTTGCGCCAATTTATTATTGATAATGTTTCTGTTTATGGAGGCCATTTTGGTGCTAGCCTTGGGGTTGTTGAATTAACCGTGGCTCTCCATTATGTATTTAATACACCCACCGATCAATTAGTGTGGGATGTGGGCCACCAGGCCTATGGTCACAAAATTCTTACAGGAAGAAGAGAGGAATTTCATACCAATAGAATGTATGGAGGAATTTCAGGGTTTCCCAAGCGCAATGAAAGTAAGTTTGATACTTTTGGAGTAGGGCACTCATCTACTTCAGTATCGGCAGGACTGGGTATGGCGGCCGCCTCCAAATATTTAGGGTTAGATCAAAAGCAACATATTGCCGTGATTGGCGATGGAGCGCTTACGGGCGGAATGGCTTTCGAAGCGCTCAATCATGCTGGAGTTTCTGATACAAATTTGCTAATTATCCTTAACGATAATTGCATGTCGATTGACCCCAACGTGGGGCCTTAAAGGATTATCTGACGGATATAACTACTTCCAAAACTTATAATCGGCTTAAGGACGATGTGTGGAATTTATTAGGTAAGCTTTCGAACTTTGGAAAAAATGCCCAAGAGATTGTTTCCAAAGTAGAGAATGGCATCAAAGCAACCTTACTAAGTCAAAGTAATTTATTTGAATCACTAAACTTGCGATACTTTGGTCCGGTAGATGGGCACGATGTGGATCATTTAGTAGCAATACTAAAAGACCTTCAGGAGATCAAAGGGCCCAAAATTTTGCATTGTGTTACCGTTAAGGGTAAGGGCTATGGTCCGGCAGAGAAAGGAAATGCTACTACGTGGCATGCTCCAGGTACTTTCGATAAGATCTCAGGGGAAATTCATAAGAAGATTCATACTGCACCGCAGGCACCTAAATACCAGGATGTATTTGGTCATACGCTTGTTGAATTAGCCCGTGCTAATGATAAGATCATGGGCATCACTCCCGCCATGCCATCCGGCTCATCGATGAATATTATGATGAAAGAGATGCCCCATCGAGCTATTGATGTGGGTATAGCTGAACAACATGCAGTAACCTTTTCCGCAGGGTTAGCCACGCAAGGCCTTATTCCGTTCTGTAATATTTATAGTTCTTTCATGCAAAGAGCGTATGATCAGGTTATACACGATGTGTGTATACAAAATTTACCAGTCAATTTTTGTTTGGATAGAGCAGGCTTTGCTGGAGCAGATGGTCCAACTCATCATGGTGCTTATGACCTTGCTTTTTTCAGATGTATCCCGAACATTGATCGTGGCAGCGCCAATGAATGAAC
>JAAUQL010000218.1 GCA_012033595.1 Cyclobacteriaceae bacterium
ATAAATTTTTGAATTTGCGTTGAATGAAAGTGGATTCGATTCAGGTAGCACACTCATGATTGGGGATAACTTACTTACTGATATCGGAGGTGCCCGAAATGCTCAGCTCGACACAGTATATTTTAATCCGAATAAAATTCCACATCAGGAAAAAACAGAATTTGAAATAACCGACTTGAAAGAATTGCTTAACATTCTTTAAAAACCCGCATTATCCGTAACTTTGCAGCCTTCATACAAGAATTTACATTTCATTAATTAATTTCAATATCTATGTCAACCGGATTCTTCAAAATTCCATCTCCTGTAAACGACCCTATTCTATCCTACGCACCTGGAAGTAAAGAGCGGGCATCTGTAAAGAAAGCGTTAGCAGAAGCGCGGGCCACTGTATTGGATATACCTATGTACATTGGAGCAGAAGAAGTACGGACGGAAAATAAAAAGACTTTATCCCCTCCCCACGACCATAAGCATATTTTAGCGCACTATCATCAAGGCGATAAGAGTCATGTTGAACAGGCGATAAACGCGGCCCCTTGCTGCGAAAGAACTTTGGGCAAACCTGAGTTGGGAAAACAGAGCCAGTATTTTTTTAAAAGCTGCTGATTTATTAGCAGGCCCATACCGCAGTAAAATAAATGCGGCCACCATGTTAGGCCAATCTAAAAATGCTTTTCAGGCCGAGATTGATTCAGCGTGTGAGTTGATCGACTTCATTCGATTCAATGTTCACTTCATGGGTGAGATTTATAGCGAACAACCTGTATCGTCTCCGGGAGTTTGGAACCGAATGGAATACCGGCCGCTGGAAGGATTTGTATTCGCACTAACGCCATTCAACTTTACTGCCATTGCAGGCAACCTACCTACCAGCGCGGCTATGATGGGCAACACGGTGGTTTGGAAACCAGCGAACACACAGATTTATGCAGCGAATGTAATTATGCAAGTGTTAAAAGAAGCGGGTTTGCCGGATGGGGTAATCAACCTGGTGTATGTAAGTGGTCCGGATGCAGGCGATGTGATTTTCAATCATCGTGATTTGCAGGAATACATTTTACAGGAAGTACCGGTGTGTTTCAAAATATCTGGAGACGATTGGAAACAACATCCATAAGTTCAGAACTTATCCACGTATTGTTGGGGAAACGGGAGGCAAGGATTTTATTATGGTGCACAAAAGTGCCAATGCAAAAGAAGTGAGCACGGCCATTGCCCGCGGTGCCTTTGAATTCCAGGGACAAAAATGTTCCGCTGCCTCGCGTTGCTATATTCCTTCTAACCTGTGGGAGGATGTGAAAAAATATCTGATCGAAGATTTGAAAAGTTTTAAGATGGGCCCGACCGAAGATTTCGGAAACTTTATCAATGCGGTAATAGATGAAAAAGCTTTTGACTCTATCAGCGGATATATTGACAAGGCCAAGGCAAATCCTATGAATGAAATTATTGCGGGTGGCAAGTATGATAAGTCAAAAGGCTATTTTATTGAGCCAACTGTTATTGTAACCAAAGACGCATCTTCCATTACCATGTGCGAAGAAATTTTTGGTCCGGTGCTTACTGTTTATGTATATCATTCCGAGAATTTTGAACAAACTCTTGAGTTGGTAGATAGCACTTCTCCGTATGCGCTTACCGGTTCCATCATTTCGAAAGATCGATATGCAGTAGAACTCGCTACTAAAAAATTAGTGAATGCTGCTGGTAATTTCTATATCAACGATAAGCCAACCGGTGCCGTGGTGGGGCAACAACCTTTTGGTGGCGCGCGTGGATCAGGTACGAATGACAAAGCGGGAGCAAAAGTTAACTTGATGCGTTGGGTTTCTATGCGAACGATTAAAGAAACGTTTGTTACCCCTACTGATTATAGATACCCGTTTTTGGAAAAGGAGTAACTCTAGAATCTATTTGTTAGTGAACTGAAACCCTATTCTCTCCCGATTTAAGCTCAACCACTTTTCCATTCCACTCTAACCTACCGGTAATAGAAGTTGGTAAAGTAACAGTTCCTGTTAATTGATTTCCATTCTTTTTGAAATCCACAATCAAGTCGCCTGCCCAATGGGGAATGTTTCCTTTTACACTTTCAAGTTTTTGAAGTTGGGGACGGATCAGCACTTTTTTGAAACCGGGAGTTTGAGGTTGTATTCCAGCAAAAGTAGCCAGCATTTCAAAATCCGGACTCGCGCTCCACGCATGGCACTCGCTGCGGTCAACCCCTTCCGGAAACGTGGTGAGTCCTAAGGATAATAGATCCTTCCATTGTCGAGCAACGTCATGTAAAGATCACCGGCTTGAGCCTGATTCATTGCACGCCCTAAATAGAAATCAAAGTAGAGCGTAGTAGGTGTAAGATTTTTCGAGTCTACAATTCGCTTTACAAATTCAACTTGTTCTTCTTTCGGAACAATACCACAAAGCACAGCCATAATGTTACTGTGCATGCTGAAGTGTTTTTTATCAGGTGTATCGGCATACAATTGCAGGTTGGCATCCCAACATTGCTTCTTCACGGCTGCTTTCAACTGCTGACTTCGAATTGAATACTTCTGTGCCAACTCCGGCTGATTATAATATCCATACATCTCGGCAGCAAGGCTAAGTGTGTATGCATAAAAATAGAGAATTGGTAGTAAGTCGCTTAAAAAAAACTCTCCTCAATAATTTTATGGGTAGGAAATGAGTGGTCAAAAAAATCCCAATAGGGTTGTTCACTCATCATATTGTCAGCTGTCATATACTTTTCAAAATGATCTAATACACGTTGCATTCCCGGAAGGAAAGCTTTTACAAACTCAGGGTCGTTGCGATACATGAAATAGTCGTGCACCATGGTGACCCACACCAATGAATAATTTGGAATGAACTGCGGCAACTCTGATGGGTACCGACTGTAGGTAAGGCCATCGTATGTAATGGATTGATGAAATTGCTCTATAGCGTTTTTCGCCAACCTATCATCACCCGAAACATAATAAGAAACCAATGCCTGAATGCGTGTGTCACCAACATATTGAAGCCGCTCCCAATACGGGCAATCCATATAAGTTTCGTAAGCACATAGTCTTGCTGTATGCCACCCGATATCAAAAATTTTTTCTAAACTTTTATCACTTGATGCGAAACTGGCTTTCTTCTCAAAGGGATAGGCAGTGAACCAACTCTCAAGCCTTATCAAGGGTTAGGGGTTCGG
>JAAUQL010000014.1 GCA_012033595.1 Cyclobacteriaceae bacterium
GGTCAATGAAAGTAATACAGTTTTTCCAGGTACTAATTTAAGGTTAATTTACAAATCCGCGACATGATCAATTACGTCAGGTCCGGAGGTCTGAAATTAAAATGGAGTTTAAAGGACTGACCTTCACCGCTTAAGCATGAAAAAATTAAGTAGGTGGATTATAGCTCAGACAAACCATAACCGTATTTTTTTAGTTGAATAGGGCAGGTATTTGTGATTGGCTCATTTCATTAGACCGAAATAAGATTATTTCTAAACAACCTTGTTGCTATACTGCAAAAAATATGACTATTTAGAATCGCTCAATTGTTGTAAAAACGTTAATATACTAAGACGATGAAAGACTATCCGTGGTACAAGAACTATCCTAAGGGCATTTCGCATGAAGTCAACCCTGATCGCTTTGATTCTGTTATTGACCTGCTGGAATCTACTTTCAAAAAATACGGTGACAAGATCGCCTATGAGAGTATGGGCAAAACCCTCACCTTTCACGAAGTGGATAAGCTCTCAGCCCAATTTGCAGATTACCTGCAAAATGAAGTCGGGTTGGTAAAAGGGGATCGCATTGCCGTGCAAATGCCCAACGTGCTACAGTGGGTCATTGCCGTTTTTGGTGCTCTCAGGGCCGGTATGATCGTAGTCAATACCAATCCGCTCTATACTGCCAGAGAAATGAAGCACCAATTTACCGATACTCGTGCCAAAGCCGTGGTGATATTGGCCAATTTTGCGCAAAACCTGGAAAAAATATTGCCCGAAACTCAAATAGAAACGGTGATCATTACCGAGGTGGGCGATATGTTGGGAGGATTGAAAAAGCCTATCGTCAACTTTGTGGTGAAGCACATCAAAAAGATGGTGCCAGCATATCATATAAAAGATGCGATACCATTTGCCGAGACACTCAGAAAAGGAGATGGCCAAAGATTGGTAAAACCTAAATTCAACAACGAGGAAGTGGCATTTTTGCAATATACAGGCGGTACCACCGGCGTGTCGAAGGGCGCCATGCTTACCCACCGCAATATCCTGGCAAATATGGAGCAAATCAGTGCCTGGATGGCACCCAAGCTGCTGGAAGGCGAAGAAACCGTGGTAACTGCCCTTCCTATGTACCATATTTTTGCCCTTACGGTCAATTGCCTGGCCATGCTCAAATACGGAGCACGCAATATTCTTATCACCAATCCACGCGATATGCCGGTGTTCATCAAAACACTCAAAAAGTATCCATTCTCTATTTTAACCGGCGTCAATACCCTGTTCAATGGCTTGCTCAACCAGCCTGAATTTAAAAATATCGATTTCTCCAATTTCAAAATCGCAGTGGGAGGGGGTATGGCGGTGCAGGATGCCGTGGCCATCAAATGGAAGCAGCTCACCAATGTACCCCTCGCAGAGGGCTATGGTCTCACGGAAACATCGCCGGTGCTCTGTTGCAATCCGATAGATGGTACCGAGCGATTGGGGTATATCGGACTGCCGGTGCCAAGTACGGAAATAAGGATAATGGATGAAATGGGAAAAGAGCTGCCTACCGGCGAGCCGGGAGAAATATGCGCCAAAGGACCGCAAATCATGAAGGGCTATTGGGAAAAACCCGATGAAACGGATAATGTGTTTTACAATGGCTATTTTAAAACCGGAGATATTGGATTTATCGATGAAGACGGGTTTGTGAAAATCGTTGACCGAAAGAAGGAAATGATCAACGTATCGGGGTTCAACGTCTTTCCCAATGAAATAGAAAATGTGATCTCATCGCACGAAAAGGTGCTTGAGGTCGGTGCCATTGGCATCAGCGATCCGCGGTCAACCGAAAAGGTAAAGGTGTTTATTGTCAAAAAGGATGAGTCGCTCACTGAGGCCGAGATTATTGCGTATTGCAAAGAAAACATGACGCCTTACAAGGTGCCTAAGCAAGTGGAATTCAGGAAGGAACTGCCAAAATCGAATGTCGGCAAAATTCTACGCCGAATCCTGAAGGAGGAAGAAGAAGCCAGGCCAAAAGCTGATTGATGAAATTGCGGGCTGAAAGATGTAGCGGTGGCGAAGCCCCACTTTGTAGCTGCCGTGCCCTAATTCCTTTCTGTAGCAAGCTATCTCGCACCTGTGGCATGGATAGATGAGCTGCTTACCGGCTGCGTCCGACAAAGGATTTTTTAGATGCCTTGCCGGATCCCGGAGACCCGGACATCAAACTAGATTTAGCCAGCTACAATCTTTTTTTTCTCAATTTTTATCTTACCTTTGCAGGCCAATTTAAAAACAAATTACAAAAATGAGTTTAAACAATTATGAGACGGTATTCATCCTTACTCCCGTTTTGTCTGATGTTCAGATGAAGGATACTGTCGACAAATTCAGTAAAGTATTGACTGATCACAATGCGGAGATTATCAACAGTGAGGTGTGGGGCTTGAAAAAGCTGGCTTATCCGATCATGGGAAAATCTACCGGCTTCTACAATCTGATTGAATTTACGGCAGAACCGGAGGTAATAGCAAGTCTGGAACTAGAGTACAGGCGCGATGAAAAGGTAATGCGATTCCTGACCACAGTGCTAGACAAGCACGCGGTGGAATACAATGTAAAACGACGCTCCGGCGCATTCAAGAAAAAAGAGGAACCTAAAAAAGAAGCAGTAAAATGACACTAGTAAACGAACCCATCAACAGGGATCAGCAAAAGAAGAAGTATTGTCGTTTTAAGAAAAGCGGCATCAAATACATAGATTACAAAGACGCTAATTTCCTTTTGAAATTTGTAAATGAGCAAGGTAAAATCCTTCCAAGAAGGTTGACCGGCACCAGCATCAAATTCCAAAAAGAAAGTATCTCAGGCAGTAAAGCGTGCAAGGCACATCGGCTTACTTCCATATGTAACAGATTCGTTGAAGTAAAAAATCAGTCAGTAAAATGGAAGTAATACTCATTCAAAATATTCAAGGTCTTGGCTACAAAAACGACACGGTGAACGTGAAGCCGGGATATGGAAGGAATTATCTCATCCCCCAGGGGTTTGCGATAATCGCCAATAAATCGAACAGGAAAAAAATAGAAGAGAACATAAAGCAAGCGGCGCACAAAGCTGAAAAACGCAAAAATGACGCTATGGCTTTGGCCGAAAGCATCGGAGACATCGTACTGAAGGTAGGTGCTAAAGTGGGAGAATCCGGAAAAATATTTGGCGCTGTTACCACACTTCAGATTTCGGATTTGTTAGCTGAAAAGGGTTATGAAATAGACAGGAAGCAAATCAGCTTCCCGGAGCAGCCCAAAGAAGTTGGCGAATATGTGGCTTTGCTAGACTTGCACAAAGAGGTGAAGCACGAAGTAAAATTCGAAGTAGTACCAGAATAAGGTAGTCATACATATTAAAAAGCCCCGACCGTGAAAATGGCCGGGGCTTTTTTTTATCCAAATAATGCATAGCGCGCATACAATAAGTATTTTTATACCATGTTTCGTACCAGGGTCAATCCGAAAATTTCCACACTGAACCTATTACACGATCAATCCGTGCTGGCTATGGGTTCGTGTTTTGCCCAACATATCGGCAAAAAATTAAGCGATTACAAATTCAATGTCGAGGTCAATCCATTCGGTACCCTTTTCAATCCAATGTCCATCTTCAAACTGGTGCAAATGGCCTCTGATCGCACGCCACTCAATCTCGGGCATTTAGTACATCAGGAGGGGGTTTTTCATCATTACGATCTGCATTCCGGCCTTTCTGCCTTAGACGAAGGCCAGTTACTTGCCGAAGGTAACCTCAAGCTCAGCATATTGGGCAGTCAATTGCCTCATACTACAGTGTTCATATATACTTTCGGTACTGCTATAGTCTATGAGCTCAACGATACCGGTGAAATCGTGGCCAATTGCCATAAAACCCCGCAAGCTTATTTCACCCGGCGCATGCTCGAACCTGAAGAAATCATCAGATCCTTCCATGAACACTATGCCTTACTCAAAAGTATAAACAGTAAGGCACGCTTCATTCTTACGGTTAGTCCGGTCAGGCATCAGAAGGAGTCATTTGAGCAAAATAATGTGAGCAAATCCATTTTACGCATTGCCTGTGAAAAGTTGGTGTCGCAGCACGAAGATGTAGCGTATTTCCCCGCTTTTGAAATCATGATGGACGAATTGCGCGATTACCGGTTTTATGCCGAAGACATGTTGCACCCCAGTCAGGTCGCCGTTGATTATATTTGGCAGCAATTTATGGTGGTGTATTTCAACCAGCAGCTCAAAGATTTTATTACCAGGTGGGACAAGATCATTAAAGCCCTCGATCACCGGCCATTTTTTGCCGCAAGCCCCGGGCATCAATTATTTATACAAAAAACCATAGGTCGACTGGAGGAGTTTAAACATGAAGTGGACATTAGCGCTGAGCTGAAATTACTTAAATCGCAACTGAAATGACCAAAAATCCAAATCATCTGATTCATTCCACCAGTCCATACCTCCGCCAGCATGCCTACAATCCTGTGGAGTGGCACCCCTGGGGAGAGGAAGCCTTACAAAAAGCCAAAAATGAAGACAAGCCCATGATTATATCCATTGGCTATTCGGCATGCCACTGGTGCCATGTGATGGAGCGCGAATCATTTGAAAATGAAGAAATCGCGCGGGTGATGAACGATAATTTTGTATGCATCAAGGTCGATCGCGAAGAGCGACCGGATGTTGACCAACTCTATATGGAGGCTGTTCAAACCATGGGAATCAATGGTGGCTGGCCGCTCAATGTATTTGCTATGCCCGACCAGCGCCCTTTTTATGGAGGCACATATTTTCAACCCCGGCAATGGATGCACATGCTCAACAGTATAGCCGAAGCTTTTGGTAGCAAGCGAAGCGAGCTGGAAGACTCCGCCAATGCGTTTGCCAATGCCCTCATGGTCACCGATACCGAAAAGTACGGTCTTGCGGCTCACGATTTTGTCATCGATGAAGCGGCATTGCGCAGGATGGTTCAGGCTTTTAAGCCCCGGTTCGATGGAAAGGAAGGCGGTTTGGCCAAAGCACCTAAATTCCCAATCCGCCGATTTGGCGTTTTTTACTTACGGCCAATCAGATCATCAACGATCCGGAGGTTCGCGATCACCTCATGCTCACCCTTCACAAGATGGCTCATGGTGGCATTTACGACCAAATAGGAGGTGGATTTGCGCGTTATTCTGTAGATGCACGTTGGTTTGCACCGCATTTCGAAAAAATGCTCTACGACAATGCCCAACTGATTTCTTTGTATTCCATGGCCTATCAAGTGAAGCAGGATGCGCGTTTTAGGGAGGTGGTTTATGAAACCATCGGCTTCGTCAGGCGCGAATTGACCAGCACTTCCTATGGGTTTTATGCGGCTTTGGATGCAGACAGTGAAGGAGAGGAAGGAAATTTTTATATCTGGAAGGAGGATGAATTGGATGAATTGCTGGGCGCTGATAGTGAAATCATAAAAAAGTATTACAATGTGCAGCAGTATGGCAACTGGGAACGAGCAACAAACATATTGTTTACCACCGAATTACCGGATGAATTTGCACAAGCGAATACGATGGCTCCGGAAGATTTTAAGGCAAGATTGCGCAAAGCTAAAGCTACACTGTTGGCGGCACGGGCAAAACGTGAGCGACCCGGCCTGGACGATAAAGTGCTGACCAGCTGGAATGCCATGATGATCAGGGGGCTGGTGGATGCCTACCATGCTTTTGGAGAGAAGGATTTTTTAGATTTGGCAGTGAAAAATGCCGGGTTTATAGAAAAAAATCTCTGGGTAGAGGGTCGTTTGTTAAGGACTCTCGCTTCCAAAAACAATGTAATCCCCGGATATTTAGACGATTATGCATTTGCCATCGATGCTTACCTGGCCTTATATCAGGCCGATTTCAACAAAAACTGGTTGGATAGGGCCGTGCAATTAAGCGACTTTTCCCTAGCTCACTTCTTCGATCCTGCCGAAGAGCTGTTTTTTTATGCTGACGGAAGCGCCACCAATCTAATTGCCCGCAAAAAGGAAGTTTTTGATAATGTAATTCCCGCTTCCAATTCAGTGATGGCGCAGGCTTTATACGTGCTGGGGCACCTCTTGGAACGTGATGACTATTTGGATATTTCGCAACAAATGCTGGTGAAAATTGCTCCATTGATCCGGCAAGAGCCACAGTACCTGGCCAACTGGGCCACGCTTTGCAGCTTTAGGGTGCAGCCCACAGCAGAGCTGGCTGTAGTCGGAGAAGAATATCTGTCAGTGGCACGGCAAATTCAGGCACATTTCATCCCAAACAAAGTAATTTGTGCAGCATCATCGGCCAACGATCTGCCCTTGCTGCGACAGCGAACGCCCATCAATGGACAGACCGCCATGTACGTATGCTTCAATAAAACATGTAAATTGCCAACAACCTCAGTGAAGGAGGCGGTGGAGCAGATGGCAGGTCGATAAAGTGCTTTTAATAATTAATTAAACAAAGGGATTTTTTGGGAACACTTACATTCAATAGCATAAGCAAACACAAGGAGCGGTCAACCTTTTTTGTGGATGTATTGCTGCCTGTGCCCATCTCCAACCTGTTTACTTATAGGGTTCCCATGGAATACAACGACCTGGTTGGCATCGGACACCGTGTCATTGTGCAGTTTGGCAGAAGCCGGGTGCTTACCGGCATAGTAGCCAGGATTCACCAAACTCCACCGGAAGTGTATCAGGCCAAGTATATCTTCGACTTGTTGGATGATCAGCCGGTCATGAAACCTCAGCAGCTCAGTTTGTTTGAATGGATTGCGGGGTACTACATGTGCACCATGGGCGAGGTGCTCAATGTGGGTATGCCCTCAGGGCTGAAGCTAAGCAGTGAATCAAAGATACAGTTGAACCCGGAGTTTGACGCGGAAAACAATGTATTGGTTTTTTCTGAACAAGAACAACGCATTATCGACGTGCTGGCCCGCGACAAGGTGATCACTTATGGGCAAGCTGCCGACATACTACAGATCAAGAGCTACCTCAAGGTTATAAAATCGCTGATGGCCAAAGAAGCCATCTTGATTTTTGAAGAAATAAAGGATAAGTACATTCCTAAAAAAGAAATTTACTATAAGCTTTGCCCGCATTGGCTGCAAAAGGAATTTTTGGAGGAGCTTATGATCGACCTTGAAAAGAAGCCCGGACAAATGGATGTGCTTTTGGCTTATTTACAGGAAGTTCCCGTATTCAAAAACAGGGAACTGAATGCGATTGGGATCGAAAAATCTAAATTGCTGCAAAAGGGAATCTCAGAGTCTTCCCTGAGCACGCTGGAAAAAAAGCGTGTGTTTGAACGTTTCACGAAGGTGATTTCCAGATTTTCTTTGCCCGGACCCGACGAAAACTTCAAGCTTCAACTTTCTGAAAGTCAGCAAAAGGCCAGGGGGGAGATTTTGACACATTTCGAAGAAAAGCAAACGGTCTTGCTACACGGCATCACCGGAAGTGGTAAAACAGAAATTTATATAGACCTGATCAGTGAAGTATTGGCGCAGGAAGGGCAGGTCTTGTACCTGCTGCCGGAAATCGCCCTCACCACACAGATAGTTGCCAGGTTGCAAAAGGCCTTTGGTGACCGCATGGGCGTGTACCACTCCAAATATTCTGACAACGAACGCGTAGAGGTTTGGAGAGGACTGATGGCCGGAAAGTTTCCGCTGATAGTCGGGGTGCGATCTTCCGTTTTTCTTCCTTTCGACAACCTAAGTCTTATCATCGTGGATGAGGAGCACGAGTTTTCGTACAAGCAGTACGACCCCGCACCCCGATACCATGCAAGGGATGTGGCGCAGGTACTGGCAAAAATCCATTCTGCCAAGGTGCTTATGGGTACCGCCACCCCGTCATTCGAGTCTTTTTACCTGGCTCAGGAAAAAAAATATGGATATGTGTTGCTGGCTGAGCGCTATGGCAAAGCCACGCTGCCCAAAACCATATTTGCAGACCTGAGCAAAGAAAGGAAACAAAAAACCATAAAGGGGGATATTTCATCGGTGTTGACAGACAAAATTGATGCTGCCTTGAGCAAAAACGAACAGGTGATTATTTTTCAGAACAGACGGGGATATGCACCATATATCGCTTGCGAGGAATGCGCCTGGATACCCAAATGCAGCAACTGTGCCGTGAGTCTCACGTACCATATGTACTACAACCAGCTCCGCTGCCACTATTGTGGACATCATGAGAGGTTGCCGGTCACTTGTCCGGCGTGCGGATCGACCAAGTTGAGCACTGTGGGATTTGGTACCGAAAAGTTGGAAGATGACTTGAAACTGTTGTTCCCGGAAGCCAGGGTGCAACGCATGGATTTGGACACAACAAGACGGAAATACAGCTATCAGAAAATCATAAAAGATTTTGAGCAAGGTGCTATCGATATTCTGGTAGGCACTCAGATGGTGAGCAAAGGACTGGATTTTAGCAATGTGACCCTGGTAGGGGTGTTTGATATCGACAGGATGTTGCATTTTCCTGATTTTCGATCTTTTGAGCGAAGCTATCAGTTGGCAGTGCAGGTCAGTGGTCGCTCCGGACGCAGTGTCAAAGCCGGGGAAGTGGTGATCCAGACTTCCAACCTCAAGCAGCCTATACTCCACTATATCCATAAACAGGATTTTTTGGAATATTACAACCATGAAATCCTGGAAAGGTACAAATACAAATACCCGCCATTTTACCGGATCATACGCATCACGCTCAAAGATCGCGACAATACGACCGTTCAAAAAGCAGCACAATCTCTTGCAGAGGCCATAAAGGTGCATTTCAACAAGAAACTGGTTCTTGGCCCACATGAGCCGATAATTTCTAAAATAAGGAATTTTTACCTGATGGAGATATTGGTGAAAATACCGAGAAACGGTGTGGATTTGGCCAGGATGAAGACCAATCTGATGCAGGCAGCCAACGCACAGAAGGAAGAAAAAAAATACAAGCGTGTATATGTTGTTTTTGATGTCGATCCCTATTGACAGCGAAATGGATCGGCAAATCCGCAGTCAGGGATAAATTGAAAGTGGTTTTTGCACCGACGCGGATCACTAAAACCTGTATCGCTGTCGGGTGGGGCATAAGCAAAAGAGTCGGGTCTGCCTGATACACTTACTCATGTCGATTTTCTTTTATTTCGTGGCGTATTTCCGCGCTACAATTTTTTTGCTTTATAACGGTCCTGGCGTATTTTTGAGTATGAAAATAATTGTAGGTTTGATTTTGTCCGCCGGGCTTTTCACCCTTGTTGGTTGCCAACAAGAAGATGATTGTATCGGATGCAATCTTAACCCAAAAGTCAAGATCAAATTTGAAGCGGTCAGCACCAGGGAGGTGACCGAGCAAGCACTAGATACCTTGAATAAATCCCTGAAAGCACTACAAGATGCGCTTAAAGGCGAGCTGACAGAAGGTGAGAAAAATGAAATAAATGCCCAGGTGGCTCTGCTCAAAGTGGATAGTGCGGCCTATGGTCAAATATTTGATTTCATTAAGGCTGGAAAAACCCAGTTGGATGCCATTATTGCTCCCGGGGCAGAACAGATGGAGCAATTTCAAGATACGGTGGTCAGAGATTTTGCCCTGCCCGTAGATATGAGCCACGATACTTCCACCTATTATTTCAACTACTTCGGCAAAATAGATACCCTGCAACTCTACTACCAGCGAGCAATCGTGCAAACCCTCGATGGCATGCGCATGAAAATATATGGAATTGGGGTCAATGCTGCTTTGAACACCTTTGATAGTGCCCGAGTACGATGCTACGACACTGAATGTGCCAACAACCTCACCACTGTGTATGTCTATTATTAAAGTATTGTTTACAGCCGCTATGTTCCTGTGTCTTTTCCTTACGGGAATGGCTCAGGAAAAGTACCAGGTTGTGGATACGCTGGGGATATATGCCGGCGATACCTCTGCCATAGTGCTCAAGCACCCGGGAATTTCTGCCGTGAGCAATCCAATTGACACCACAGTACTGAAAAAAAGAACCTTTTCGGGACTGGAGCTGGTGGTGGATTACGGGAAACTTTTACTCTTATGGACAGAATTTGAATCTAAATACGAAGCGGGTATCAATCTAAGGTTTTTCGAAAGGGTGGTATTAGCCGCAGAATTTGGTCATGCAGAGCTAAACCCGCTGCGGGCCTATGACAATGCACTTTTTTACACCGTCACGGGCAATTATGCCCGCCTGGGCCTCGACTATTACACAGCGTACAATCCCACCAGCTTCTACTATGCTGGTCTGCGCTATGGCATGGCAGGTTTTGAAGATGCCGGTGCATTCATTATCGACAGTGATTATTGGGAAGATTACCAGGAGGGTTTTGGTTCAAAAAATATTACCGCTACCTGGGGCGAGGTAATCCTGGGCACGGAGACATTCATTTATTTGGGTAAGAAAGATCCCGATGCCCCATTCAGTCCCTTACTCCTGGGGTGGAAGTTTCGCCTTAGGTTTATCGGTGAGTTTGAAAATCGGGAAAATCCCCGCATTTATTCTATTCCTGGCTATGGGCGAACCTTCGATAGCATAGTGCCTGCTATCAATTTTTATGTAAAATATAGAATTGGAAATTGAATGTCTTCTCCATTCGTAGTCTGAATACGCCCATAATACCCTTACGTTATTGGTTCTCGGTCATGTTGAATGAGCAGCACAGCCATCAATGAACAACCATCAACAAACAATCGCCCTACCCATTCAAATCCCAGTCTTTGTTAAGAGCAGCTATGGCGTGGTAGGCGGTGAGGTCAAAAGATACCGGCACTACCGAGGTGTAATTGTTGGCTATAGCCCATTCGTCGTTGTCTTCTCCATTGTCCTGATGAATAAAACTGCCCGTCAACCAGAAGTATTGTCTTCCATTGGGATCGATCCTGCGGTCAAATTCTTCCTGCCATTTGGCCCTGGTCTGACGGCAGATTTTTATCCCTTTGATGGCGGCTTTTTGCTTTGGAGGAAAATTGACATTCAGTGCTACGCCTTTGGGCAAACCATGCGCTAGTACTTGTTCGGCGATTTTCACCACATGCTCCTTTACATGCGAAAAATCTGCGTCAGCGGCATAGTCGCACAGCGAAAATCCTATTGACGGAATTTCTTCTACGGCGCCTTCAATGGCCGCCGACATGGTACCACTGTATATCACGCTAATGGAGGTATTGCTTCCGTGGTTGATGCCGCTCACCACCAGGTCGGGTTTGCGTCCTTTCAGTACATAACCTTTGGCGATTTTTACGCAATCGGCCGGAGTCCCCGAACATTGATAGGAGGTAATGCCTTCGAAATGATCTGTTTTGCTCAACCTGAGCGTATTGCCTATGGTAATGGCGTGCCCCATGCCTGACTGAGGGCCATCTGGTGCCACCACAATCACCTCGCCGAGGTCTTTCATCAATTCTATGAGCAATTTTAGGCCGTGGGCAATAATTCCGTCATCATTCGAGACGAGTATCAGAGGTTTTGACATATCTTATGTGCTTTGTGATCAACTAACTATCGAGCAGGGCATTGTAATAAGCGGTGATGCGCACCAAATCGCGCATACTGTCATATTTGAGTTTGTTTTTTTTGATGTATTGCTTCACCTGCTGTTGGTTTTTCTTAAAAAAAGTCAGCAATTCATTTTTCTTCATATTATAGTTTTGAATTCCGTCACGTTCATTAAAAAAATAGTATTTATAATTCAGTCTCGACCTCGATTGGTTATATGGGCTATTTCCGTAGTAGTTGGGGTACGGGTACGAGTTGTACTGTGGTACTGTCTCGTTTACTATTTCTTCTCGGCAAAGCAGAGACAACTCTCCCTCGTACAACACTTCGAATAGCAACGGCACCTCATAGTTGGCTTGCACCTGATAGGGAAGCGCATAGAAGTGTCGATAACTTTCAATGGTTTCGTCAAAAATCTCAAAATATAAAATCTTGCGTGCGCTATAGGTTTGAAGCACATTGCGCACATTTACCTGCACCAGGTCATTTTCTAAATCGTATTTGAGTTTGCCCGTAATGGTATCTTCGGATAAAAGCACCAATTTGCCCGAATGCCATATTTCCGAAGGAAACTCCTGGCCAAACACCGGAAGGCTCAAAACAAAAACATATAGATATAAAATGCCTTTTTGCATAGTGATATTGTCAATGATGTTTCAGTATATCATGACCCATTTTGTCTCTTTTGGTTGTAAGATAACGCAAATTATGCTCGTTTGGTGTAATCTCGATGGCCACGCTTTCTACAATTTCCAAACCGTAGCCGATAAGGCCTGTACGCTTTTTGGGATTGTTGGTGATCAACTTTATTTTCTTCACACCGATGTCGCGGAGTATTTGGGCACCAATACCATAGTCGCGGTTGTCCATTTTAAAGCCCAGCTTGTGGTTGGCTTCTACGGTGTCATAGCCTTCTTCCTGAAGCTTGTAGGCCCTCAACTTGTTGAGCAAACCGATACCTCTGCCTTCCTGGTTCATATACAGCACAACACCTTTTCCGGCCTGGTTTACTATTTCCATAGCGGCATGCAGTTGTGGGCCGCAATCGCACCGGTAAGAACCGAAAATATCGCCTGTGGCACATGAAGAATGTACCCGAACCAATATGGGCTCTTCTGGTTCCCAGTTACCTTTGATCAGCGCCATGTGTACATCGCCGGTGCTGGTTTGTTTGTATGCTGCAAGCTTAAAGCTGCCAAACTCCGTCGGCATGTTTACATCGGTCACCTTTTCTATCAGCGATTCTTTGTCGAGGCGATAGGCGATCAGGTCTTTGATAGAAACCAGCTTCATATTGTATTTGTCGGCAACCTTGCGCAGGTCTGGCACCCGGGCCATGGTACCGTCTTCGTTCATGATTTCGACCAACACACCTCCGGGATAGAAGCCTGCCAGCCGCGCGAAATCTATCGATGCTTCGGTGTGGCCTGCCCGTCGCAGTACCCCGCCCGCCTTGGCTTTAAGCGGAAAGACGTGCCCGGGTTTGCCCAGGTCATTGGGGTCGGTATTGGGATTTACCAAAGCCTTGATGGTTTTTGACCGGTCTTCGGCAGATATACCGGTGGTACATCCATGTCCTTTGAGATCCACAGATATGGTAAAGGGGGTTTCGTGAATGGCGGTATTTTTTCCCACCATCAACTCCAGACCCAATTCGTCGCACCTGGTTTCTATCAGCGAAGCGCATATCAATCCTTTGCCATAGGTGGCCATAAAGTTGATGATCTCCGGAGTGACCACTTCGGCGGCGCAGATAAAGTCCCCTTCATTTTCCCGGTCTTCGTCATCTACCACTATAATGATTTTCCCTTGCCTGATGTCTTCGATGGCGTCTTCGATCGGGTCTAAAATACTGCTCTTTTTCATAACAAATCAGCTTTGATAAGCCTGGCTCCCAACATCAAAATTAATACTTTATATGCATTGGAGCCGAATAAATTTCGAAATAAGGCCAGAGGGCCTATTCGTGGTTGGAGGGTTTTGATTTGGTAAAAATCGCAGCTGCCAGGTGAGCCTCGCAGCTGCGGTCAAGGTGTCAATGGATCAGGTTAAAAAACCTGCTCCACCTGATTTTGTTGATAAAGCTTTCGTTTTTATCCAGGGACAGCCAGATGAAAAATGCTTTGCCCACGATGTGGTCTTCGGGCACAAAACCCCAAAAGCGCGAATCTTCTGAATTGTGCCTGTTGTCTCCCATCATAAAATAATAGTCTTGTTTGAAGGTGTATTGCGACACTTCTTCTCCATTGACAATCACTTTGTCGTTTTCAAACCTCACTTCATCGTTGTGTTCATAGTTTTCGATCACGTTTCTGTACAGTGCTATGTTCTTTTCGTTTAGCGTTATGGTAGCCCCTTCTTTTGGTATCCATATAGGTCCGTAAAAGTCCTCGTTCCACTGAAATAATTGGGTATTTTTTGGATACACCCTTGGGTTTACCTGGTCGGCGCCCATTTTTAGAATTTCCACATGCTCTACAAAGGGCAGCTTTTCAAATTCCCCAGCAGTCTCAGGGGTCATATGCGCCAGGTACCCATAGTTGGTGCGTTCGTAGTCGGTGATGTCATATCCGTTGAAAACCCGATCTTTAATTTCCTGATTGGTGACAATATTGTGTCTAAATTCCATTTTCTCCGGGTTTTCCAGCGCAACTCCGTTGATGTAAACCTGGGTATCCACTACCTTGAGTGAGTCACCGGGTGTGCCGACGCAGCGCTTAATATAATTGGTTTTAAGATCGACCGGATATTCCAGTTCCGGCGGGTAATTAAACACCACTACATCATTTTGCTTCACCGAAGAGAAGCCGGGCAGCCTGTATTGTGGCAGTTGGATCCAGTCGACGTACGATGGAATGTCTGTTCCCCAGATTTTTTGGTGCGTGAGGGGTACCTGAAGCGGGGTCTTTGGCGTTCTTGGGCCATAGTGAATCTTGCTTACAAACAAAAAGTCGCCAACCAGGAGCGATTTTTCCATTGAGGGGGTGGGAATGGTAAAGGCCTCCAAGAACAACCACCTGATAATGGTGGCAGCAATTACGGCAAAAAGTATGGCATCTGCCCACTCCCTTGCCGCTGATTTTTGCTTTTTATCTTCCTTGTCGGAAGGTGCTTTTTTAAAAAAATCTAAGTTCATTTTGTCTTTAATTTATGCGCACAAATTTAATTGAATAACTGAGCGGAGTCCTAAAACTTCATAAAATCCTGCATAGATAAAACGCCCTTTTTGTCCAGTATCCATTCGGCGACCAATACGGCTCCCAGGGCAAACCCGGTTCGGCTTTTGGCAGTGTGCTTAATCTGGATATCATCGACATCGGAGGTATATTTGATAATGTGAGTCCCCGGTACGTCGGGTTCCCTCAAAGAAATGATCGGCACCACATTTTTTTCTTCACTGGTTTCATTGATCCATTTGCTTTTAGACGAAAGGTTGTTGATAAGACCTTCGGCCAATGTAATGGCCGTTCCGCTGGGCGAATCGAGCTTTTCGGTATGGTGTATTTCTATCAGTTCTGTTTTGTAGCCTGGTTGCTGTTCCATCATCCGGGCCAATATTTCATTGAGTTTAAAAAACAAATTAACGCCCAGACTAAAATTGGATGCATAAAAAAACGCACCGTTGTGTTTAATGCACAGTTCATCGAGTTCGGCTTTCCGATCCAGCCATCCGGTGGTGCCGCTTATCACCGGTATATTGTGTGTGATGCAATAGCTTATATTGTCAAATGCAGCATCGGGCTGGCTGAATTCAATGGCTACGTCTATGTTTTTGCTATCGATGAATTTGAGTGCCTGGGTATTGTTGATATTTATCTTATGTGCAATGGTATGTCCACGTTCTTCGGCAATTTCTTCTATGGCTTTTCCCATTTTGCCGTATCCTAATATCAATACTTTCATTAGTTAAATTTAAGTTTTAATGATAATCCAATAACGTTTGTGTTCATGGCGGTTTGGCCCACACTTGGCTCCAGGTGAAGGGTAAGGTCGTCTTCTATGGTGAATTCCGCCAAATGGGCATCAACGTGCGCATCTACAATATTCACCACATAGAGTAATGCAGCGCCGATCATGAGCAGGTCGCGATTGCGACGCCAGTAGTCAACCGCCCTTTGGTACACTTTGATGTCCAGGTTAGGATCGAAAGGTTGTGTTCTGTCATCTTGGTCAATTATGGCGATCAGCCCGTCGCGATATTGTTTGTAGAGCTGATTATTGTAATTGATATAATAGCCGACGATCAGCCCTCCTCCATAGATGATGGGGATTTTCCAATATTTATTGTTGTAAGCCTGCCCAAGACCAGGCAAGGCGGCAGATAGGAGAGCGGCTTTATTTGGACGATTCTCGAGGTATCGGGAATCACTTCTATCTTTTGGCCACTAGCTATCAGGCTGCTGTCTTGCGAGATCACTGATGCATTATCGGTGCTTTTTTGCCCTAAAGCGGCCAAAACAGAGGTAATGATAAAGAAGGTACATATGATTATCCCCTTAAATCCCATTTTAATTAAACGTCGAGAATTTCAATTATTCTATTTAAATCTTCGTGTGAAAGGTATGGAATTTTGATAAAACCTTTGTTGTTCTGGTCGTTTTGGATATTTACCCTGCTGCCAAAATGCGATGAAAGTTTGTCTTGCATCTGTTTTAATTCGTATGTAAGCGTGGGTTTGGCCTGGGTTGCTTTGTCTTCCTGGCCGGCTTCGGGGCTTTTCAGGTTCTTTGCCAGTTCTTCCACTTTTCGCACAGAGAGATCATCCTTGACAATGCGATGAAAGATGTCAAGTTGCTGATCTACGTTCTCAATATTGACCAGAGCCCGGGCATGGCCCATACCCAATTTGCCGTCACGAATAGCTGCCTGTATGTCCGGGGGCAGCTTGAGCAGGCGGAGATAATTGGTAACGGTCGATCGCTTTTTTCCCACGCGGTCTCCGAGGTCTTCCTGGCGTAGCTCACACTCTGAGAGGAGGCGTTGGTAGCTCAGGGCAATTTCCATGGCATTCAGGTTTTCACGCTGAATATTTTCTATGAGTGCCATTTCCAGCATTTGCTGGTCGTTGGCGGTGCGTACATAAGCCGGCACGCGCAGCAATCCGGCAAGTTTGGAAGCGTGAAAGCGACGTTCACCTGAGATCAACTGATATTTTCTTTCTGATAATTTACGAACGGTAATGGGTTGTATGATGCCCTGTACCTTGATCGACTCAGCCAGTTCGGCCAGAGCTTCTTCGTCAAATTGAGTTCGGGGCTGAAAAGGGTTCACTTCAATATTGAGCAAATCGATTTCATTGATGGTGTTGACCGGGTTGACCTCGGGCATCAGCTTTTCGGGATGAGAAGAGGCAGGCGCATCGTCTAAAAGCGCTCCCAATCCACGACCCAATGCATTTCTTCTTTTTGATTTATTGTCAGACATTGTAATTATTTCAAAAGGTTATTGTTGGCCAAAATTTCCTTTGCCAGGTTCAGGTAGCTGATGGCTCCTTTGCTTTCGGCATCATGGGCTATGGCAGGCAAACCAAAGCTGGGGGATTCGCTGAGTTTAATGTTTCTGGGAATGAGCGTATTGAATACCAGGTTTTTAAAATGCGTTTGCACTTCTTCTACCACCTGGTTTGAAAGCCGTAGCCGCACGTCGTACATCGTGAGCAATATCCCTTCTATCTCCAACGTAGTATTGAGCCTCGATTGTATTATTTTAATGGTGTTCAACAGTTTGCCTAGCCCTTCGAGCGCGAAGTACTCGCACTGCACAGGCACCATTACGGAGTCTGCGGCGGTGAGGGCATTGATGGTGATGAGACCCAGGGATGGTGAGCAGTCGATAATGATAAAATCATATTCGTCTTTAATCGGCTCCAGGGCTTTTTCATTTTGCCTTCCCGGTTTTCGATGTTCACCATTTCTATTTCGGCGCCTACCAGGTCTATATGCGAAGGCAGTACATAGAGATAGTCAATCTCTGTTTCCAAAATACAGCCTTTTACCTCTATGCCATCTACCATGCACTCATAGATGCTGTTTTGCACTTCTTTGGGGCTGTGGCCTACTCCTGAAGTGGCATTGGCCTGCGGATCTGCATCGACAATCAGCGTTTTGTACTCCAAAGCCGCCAAACTTGCACATAAGTTTATGGCCGAGGTTGTCTTTCCAACTCCACCTTTTTGATTTGCGACTGCAATGATTTTACCCATTTTTAGAAGTTCAAGTCAATTTGATTAAGAAAAGTGCAAGTGCATCCAAAAAATAAATTCGTTGATTTATTGACCGCCAGTTGAGCTGTTGGTATGCTACTTCAGTTCGTTTTTTGTTTACGCATCTGGCTTACGCCAAATGTGTCGCAAAGATAAAAGTTTAATTTGTAATTAAGACATTTAATGTTTTTACAATTTTGGGGGAGGAAGATCACTCAAAGAAGACATCAATTGGCAACGCAAAAAAAATCACCAATGGCATCCCATGGTGATTTTTGATCTGAGCCATCTTCAGTTGCGCTTTTATTTCTTTGCCCTGCTTTTTTTGTTTTCCTCAGAGGCTTTCATTGCGTTTTCTAACCTCGCCTGGAATTTCGACTTCTTCTTGTCTTTGTTTTTCAATTTGTTTTCATCAAGTATAGCCCTGATTTTGGTGTCATCAACAAACTTTCTGATAATCGCGATTTGACCAAAAGAAACCAGGTTTGATACAAAATAATAGAAGGTAAGACCGGCAGGGAAACTGTTGAGCATAAACATGAAGATCAGCGGCATAAAATACTGTAGCGACTTCATAGGGCCCTGCATTTGTGCTGTCGACTGGCTATTGGCCCAGGTATATAATATGGTCGACAGGGTCATCAGAATGGTAAACAAGCTGATGTGGTTTCCGTAAAAGCTGCTGATCAAGGGGATATTTACGCTCCACGAAACGATAGAATCGTAGGTGGAAAGATCCTCGGCCCACAAAAATGACTTGTGGCGCATCTCAATGGCATGCGGTATAAACTGAAACATGGCGAAGAGTATGGGCATCTGCAGCAGCATAGGAATACAACCACTAAGCGGGTTGACGCCCACCTGCTGGTAGAGTTTCATTTGCTCGCTTTGCATTTTTTGCATGTCGTCCCCATATTTCTCTTTCAGTTCGTCCAGCTCAGGTTTCAAGGCCTTGGTTTTGGCCATGGAAATATGTGACTTGTAAGTCAATGGCGTAAGTACCAGCTTGAGGATAAACACCAATATGATGATGATGATGCCGTAATTTGATATGTACTTTTCGAGAAAGTTGAAAATAGGGATGATGGCAAACTGATTGATCCATTTCACTACCGGCCAGCCGAGATATAGGTTTTCCTTGAATCCCGGAGCTACGTTTTTCAGGTTTTTCATTTTAATAGGACCGAAATAGTATTTGTTCGATCCGGCAGAAGTACTAAAATTGGCCAGCGGTATGTCGATGGAGGCCTGGCAATACTTGATGGTGGTGGTGTCGTGCTCAGCATACTCGGCAGAAACGGTACCTGTACTTACCGGATCATTGAACACATAGCCGGTGGTAAAAAACTTCTGTTTAAAGGCGATCCAGCTTACTGCTTCGCTAAACGTCTCCACCTGCTTTTCAGATGAGCGTGCACTCAGTTCTTCCATGCTGCCGGATGTGAGCCAGTAATTTACCGTGGTGTAGTTCCTACTATATTTGATGTCCGTTTCCAGTCGCTTGAGGTGGTTGTCCCATATCATCGACACCTTTCCACCGGCTATTTCGCTGTCGAGGCCGGATATTACAAATTTGTGACCTACCTCGTAGCTGTTGGGAGCGAGGCTATAGATGTGGCTTATAAATTTGCCATTGCCCAAAGCAGCGTTGAATTGCAAAATTAATGTATCGCCAAGCGATTTTTTTTCAGCTGTATAGTAAAGCTGTGCAAGGTCTATATTGCCATAGCCGGTACTTATCATATATTTGATTCTGCTCGATTGTTCATCGAGCAGGACGAGGGGCTTTTCATAGCGGTAATCTTCATATTCAGAAAGTTCCACTTTGTTCACGAGGCCGCCTTTAGATGAAAAGTAAAGCTGCATCACGTTGTTTTCGAGGCTCAGTTCCTGGTCTTTGCCAACCATAGCCGGGGTAAAAACACCATACCTGGCATTGTTGAGGTCGGCACTGTCTAAGGCCGGGCTTTGGTTTTCGCCATCCTGAAAGGTGGCTATGCTGCCATTATCTGGTGTTACCGACTGGGGATTTGCAATATTTGCGCTGTCATTGGCAATCTCCTGAGAAGGAGGGGGTGGCTCAGGTGCAAAAAAGTAAAACCATACCATGAGCAATGCGGCCATTAAAACAAATCCAATTGCCTGATTCTTATCCATTATTATCTGATATTATCTATAATTATTTTTCCTTTTTCACCTTGTACTCCATTGCAGCTTTTACAAATCCTACAAAGAGTGGGTGGGGTTCAACTACACGGCTTTTGAGTTCGGGATGAAATTGTGTGCCAATATACCAGGGGTGGTTTTTCAGTTCCATGATCTCCACCAGGCTCGAGTCCGGATTGATGCCAGCAGCCATCATTCCTCTGGCTTCGAATTTTTCCAAATATTCGTTGTTAAATTCATAGCGGTGCCTGTGTCGTTCAGAAATTTCTTCTGATTTGTACAATTCGTAGACCTTAGTGCCGGTTTTGAGGGTGCAAGGATACGCACCTAAACGCATAGTTCCTCCCTTTTTCGTTATTTTCTTTTGTTCCTCCATCAGGTCAATGATGGGGTCTTTACACATTTGATCCATTTCTGTGGAGTGTGCATCTTTGAAACCTAGCACATTGCGGCCAAATTCGATCACCGCCACCTGCAAGCCAAGGCAGATACCAAAAAATGGTATTTTGTTTTCGCGGGCATGTTTGGCGGCTATTATTTTACCATCTATACCTCTTTCACCAAATCCCGGCGCTATCAATATGCCATCGTTTCCGGCGAGCACTTCTGCGACATTTTCCTGAACAATGTCCTCACTGGATATCCAGTTTATCGAAACCTTGCATTCGTTGGTGGCACCAGCATGAATAAAAGCCTCGGCTATGGATTTGTAAGCATCATGCAGCTCTACATATTTGCCCACCAGGGCAATGCTTATTTCCTGGGTCGGATTTTTAAGTTTGGTCAAAAAAGCTTTCCACTGGATCAATTCGGGCTCATCGCCAATAGGAATTTTAAACAATTCGAGCACCCGCTCGTCTAGTTTTTCCTTGCGCATCAGCAATGGCACATCATATATCGTTTTGGCATCCATAGATGAAATGACACTATTAATGGGCACGTTGCAAAATAATGCAAGTTTTTTACGGATATCGTTGTTGATGGCGCGCTCCGAACGGCATACCAAAATATCTGGCTGAATACCCGATTCCAGCAGTTTCTTTACCGAATGCTGTGTTGGCTTGGTCTTCAGTTCACCTACAGCCTTCAGGTAGGGGATGAGTGTAAGATGAATCACGATCACGTTGTCGTGACCCAGGTCCCACTTTACCTGTCGCATGGCTTCGATAAATGGCAATGACTCGATGTCTCCCACTGAGCCGCCAATTTCTGTAATGATCACATCAAAGTCGCCATTATGGCCAAGTGCCAGAAAGTTTCTTTTTATTTCGTCGGTAATGTGCGGTATCACCTGCACCGTTTTGCCCAGGTATTCACCTTCACGCTCTTTGGTAATAACGTTATGGTAGATTCTGCCGGTCGTCACGTTGTTTTTCTGGCTGGTGTTGGCGGCCAAAAAGCGCTCGTAGTGCCCCAGGTCAAGATCGGTTTCGGCTCCGTCTTCGGTCACATAGCATTCGCCGTGTTCGTAGGGATTGAGCGTACCCGGATCTATGTTGATGTAGGGATCAAATTTTTGGATGGTGACACTCAATCCCCGTGCCGCCAATAATTTACCCAACGAAGCTGATATGATTCCTTTTCCCAGAGAGGATGTGACACCACCGGTGACAAAAATGTACTTAACCTGACCCATAAGTCAAAAAAAAATTTATAGAGTGAAACTTATGGGATACAAAGGTATAGCATTGGCATTAATTAACTAGGTCATTATTATTTTTAGTTGAAAATTATTTTCCAACAGGGCGATCAGTCAAAATCCGGGACATTTTGTAGTGTTTGAGTTTATATACTAAATTTGAAACCTTATTTGCCCTAGTCAGGGTCTCAATGCAAGTTGGGGCTTTTTATTTTATATGGATTACTCACAAAAAATTGCTCCCTTTTCCATCCTAAAACTCATTGGCCAGGTGGCCGGTAAAACAGAGACCTATGTGGTGGGTGGCTTTGTTCGCGACCTCATCATGGGCAAAGCATCCAAAGATATCGATATAGTTTGTGTGGGCAGTGGAATTGACCTGGCCAATGCAGTTGCAAAGCGTCTGCCAGGCAAGGCACATTTGAGCGTGTTCAAAAATTTTGGAACGGCGCAACTAAAACATGGCGATCAGGAGATTGAATTTGTAGGTGCCAGGAAAAGAATCGTACCGGAGCGAATCGCGAAAACCGATCGTCGAAAACGGCACGCTCGAAGACGACCAGCTCAGGCGCGATTTCACCATCAATGCACTGGCCATTTGCCTCAATGAAGACCGCTATGGCGCATTGATCGATCCTTTCGAAGGGCAAAAGGATATTAAAAGAAAGATCATAAAAACACCGCAAGAGCCAGAGATCACTTTCTCAGATGATCCGCTGCGCATCATGCGTGCCTTCCGTTTTGCCGGGCAACTCAATTTCGATATCGAAGCCGATACCTTTGCCGCAGCCCAGGCAAATGCCGACCGCCTGCACATTGTGTCGCAAGAACGCATTACCGACGAACTCAACAAACTGATATGCTCACCCAATCCGGGTTATGGCTTCAATCTAATGTACCATGCAGGGGTTTTGGAAAAGGTATTTCCGGAACTGGCCCGGCTCCAAGGCGTAAAAACCATCGAAGGCAAAGGTCACAAAGACAATTTCTTTCATACGCTCAAGGTTCTGGAAAATGTGGCCGGTGTTTCCAATGACTTGTGGCTCAGGTGGGCGGCAATATTGCACGATATCGCCAAGCCTAAAACCCAGCGATTTGATGCCAAAGCCGGGTGGACCTTTCATGGACACGAAGACCTTGGCGCTAAAATGGTACCTCAGATATTCAGAAAATTGAAATTGCCGCTGAACGAAAAAATGAAATTTGTTCAAAAGCTTGTAAAGCTCCACCTTAGGCCCATTGCCCTTGCCAGCGATGTGATCACTGATTCGGCCTTGCGCAGACTGCTTTTGGAGGCAGGCGACGACCTTGACGAACTCATGACACTGTGCCGGGCAGATATCACCTCTAAAAACAACATAAAAGTAGCGCGGTACCTGGGAAACTTCGACAAAGTCGAACAAAAGCTCAAGGAAATAGAAGAGCGAGACCACATGCGCAACTTTCAACCGCCGGTTACCGGTGAAATGATCATGGACTATTTTCAGATACCTCCCTCTAAAGCGGTGGGTGAAATAAAAGAAGAAATAAAAGAGGCTATATTAGAAGGCAAAATTGGCAACGATTTTGAGCAAGCCTTTGCGCTGATGAAGGACATCGGCAAAAGAAAAAAGATAAAAAAACCAGTATAAATTTTTTGTTTATGAAAAAGTACCTATTGAGAAAAGGAACCCTCTTCGTATTTGCATTTTTTGTGTTTAGCCTGGCACAAGCACAAAGCCAGGAAGTGAAAAAATCACAACTCTACAAACACTACCAAATGAAATATGTGTTTGGCATGAAATACAATGACAATGAGGTAGCCAAAGATGCACTCTACAGCATGATTGCCATGGATCCCAACGATGATTCGTTGAAAATGAGGCTTTGCTATTATTACTTCGATCAAAACAAATTCGTGTCCAGCCTTTTTGTTTCTGCCGATTTGCTACAGCGCTATCCGGACAATATAGATGCACTGCGCATCAATGCCCTTTCTTATGAAAATATGGGGGTGCGCGATAAGGCCGCCGATGCCTACGAATCGCTTTACCTCAAGACCAACGATGTTGGCGTGTTGTATCAACTTGCAATTTTGCAATTTGAACTCGAAAGATACAGCGAAAGCAAAACCAACCTCGATATCATCATCAAAAACCCGGAATCCAAAACGATGAAGCTCAACTTCCCTTTGGAAAATAACAGTCAACAGGAAGTGACCCTCGAAGCCGCAGCTTACAATGCCCTCGGCATGCTGGAAAACCAACAGGGAAATAAGGAAGAAGCAAAGAAAAATTTTAATAAGGCCCTTGAAATCAATCCTGAATTTTTCCTCCCCGGTCAAAATCTGAAAGAGATGAAGTAAGCAGGCCATGATGCAGGCATAAGACCAGGTGGATCTGCCAATTTTTGCATCTTGATCCTTACGCAATTTAGTGCAGACCAGGCAGCCATTGAAAAAGCTGTTTGGTCTGCAACTTTTCTTATAACATTGGCCTGGCAGGCCTAATCCTGCACGCATTTTTTGCACCATTTTCACCCTCAATATCTACCAAGGCCATGCCTTTGCCGTGTCCGGCCTTTAAACGCATCATGCAATACCGCGTTTCGATAGTAATACTTTCATAAAAAATACTTTTACATTATTTAACAATAGTAATAAAACCTTTTCTGCGAATGTTGGTTCTTATTTCAATTTCGCAACTATGCAGGATTTACTAAGGAACATTCAAATACGGGTGAACGAGCACATTTACCTGAAAGATCCCGAATCGTCGGAAATAGGGCGCAAGATGCTAAACGAAAGCATTGGCATGATCCACGAGCTGGGCATCGAAGCATTTACCTTCAAAAAGTTGGCAACCGCCCTGGGAACTACGGAAAGCACCATTTACCGGTATTTTGAAAACAAGCACAACTTGCTAGTATATCTGTTGGCCTGGTATTGGGGGTGGCTCGAATACGAGATCGTGCTCATTACCATGAATATAGAAGACCCCGCGGAGCGCTTGCAAAAAACCATTGAATCCATCAGCGATCCGCTCAAAGGACAATTGCGTCATGACCTGATCGACCTGAAGCTTCTTTATGAAATCGTGATTGCCGAATCGCCCAAGTCATTTCTGACCAAGGAGGTAGATGTGGAAAACGAGATTGGTTTTTTTGTGAACTACAAAAGAATTTGCGAGCGGATAGTCAAAAATATAGAAGAAATTGATTCCTCGTATCCTTTTGCTCGTACATTGGCACTTACTATTGTGCAATGTGCAAATCAACACCGGTTTTTTGCCATGCATTTTCCAAATCTCACAGAAATATCGCCGCAAGGTACCGGCACCGGTACGGCCGTGTTCCTCACCGATTTGGTTTTGAAATCCTTACAAAATAATAAATAGCATATGGAGGGTAAATTGAATCCAATAAGTCGGTTTTTCAGATTGCTGAAACCTGACCGCAAAGATGTGATGTATGTCTATTTGTACGCTATTTTTGGCGGGCTCATCACGCTTTCTCTCCCGCTGGGTATTCAGGCTATTTTCAATCTTATCACCGGTGGGCAGATTTCTACTTCATGGATCGTGTTGGTGATTATCGTCATACTCGGTATAGCCATGACGGGCTTGCTACAGATTTTTCAACTCACCATCACCGAGCGTTTACAGCAGCGTATTTTCACGCGGGCTTCATTTGAATTTGCCTATCGCATACCGCGTATCCGTTTCGAATCTATCTACCGTCACTATGTACCTGAATTGGTCAACCGTTTTTTCGATACGGTATCTGTTCAAAAAGGACTGTCAAAAATCCTGATCGACTTTTCCTCAGCTACCTTGCAGGTGTTGTTTGGCCTTATCCTGCTTTCTTTTTATCACCCCTTTTTTATACTGTTTGGATTGGGGCTCATATTCATTGTTTACCTTATTTTCAGGCTATCGGGTCCGCAAGGTCTGGCTTCCTCACTCAAAGAGTCAAAGTATAAATATGAAGTAGCCCACTGGCTCGAGGAAATTGGGCACAACATGGGTTCTTTCAAACTGGCCGGTAATTCTAACCTGCCCATACATCGTACCGACGGTTTGGTCTCCAACTATCTCGATGCCCGCAAAAAGCATTTTAGTGTATTGGTGAAGCAGTATGTGAATTTCGTCACGTTCAAACTGATCGTTTCGGCTGGCTTGCTGATTATGGGTAGCCTGTTGGTCATAGACCAGCAGATCAACCTGGGTCAGTTTGTTGCGGCAGAGATAGTGATATTGCTTATCATCAATTCGGTCGAAAAACTCATACTGAGCATGGAAACCATCTACGATGTGCTCACCGCCCTCGAAAAAATCGGCGTGGTTACCGATCTGCCGCTAGAAGACTATGAGGGGGTGAAATTTGATGACCTGCAACCTGGGGCAGGGGTGGCCATCGATATCAAAAATCTTTCATTTAAATACCCGGACAGTAAGCATCCCGTGTTGCGCGACATCAGTCTGAGTATAGCGGCGGGAGAACGCATTTGCATATCGGGCTACAGCGGCTCTGGCAAATCGACCATAATGCAACTGATTGCCGGTCTTTATATGGATTTTGAAGGCAATATAAATTACAATAATATTCCGGTCGGAAACCTGAACCTTGAAAGTCTTCGAAGTTTTATAGGCGACAGCCTGCACGAGGAAAAATTGTTTAAGGGGACGCTTTTCGAAAACATATCCCTCGGACGTCCAGGGGTCACCTTGCAGTCGGCCATTCATGCAGCAGAAAAGGTTTTTTTGACAAGCTTTGTGCAAAATCTCAAGGAAGGCTTCAATACCCAAATAGATCCTGAAGGCAAAAACCTTCCAAGCAGTATAGTTACTAAAATCATCCTGGCAAGGAGTATTGCCTTTAAGGCAAGGTTGCTGTTGATCACCGATCATATGGGCATGCTCGATCCGAAGGAGCGACGTCAAATAATGGATTTTCTGGTCGATCCCTCACAGGAATGGACACTCATCATCATTTCAAATCAGCCGGAAATAGCTTCTAAATGCGACAGGGTGGTATTTATGGAGCAAGGAAATATACGCTACGATCAACCATTTGAAGAACTGCCGCGTCATACCCTATTTCATGAAGACCTCAATGCATAAGCAATGTTGAATATTTCTCCCAACAGTATTTCAGGTAAATTTGACATCAGCCAGTATGGCTCGTTCAAGAAGGTGGCCGCCAAGCCCTATAACAGGAATTTCGCGAAAATGCTCATCGGGCTTATGTTGCTGATCATCATCATGATGTTTGTGCCCTGGACACAAAACATTAGCGGCTATGGCTATGTGACTTCGCTCCGGCCAGATCAAAGACCCCAAACGGTTCATTCGGTGATCGGTGGGCGCATCGAATCCTGGTACGTGCAAGAGGGCGATTTCGTGCATCGTGGCGATACCATTCTCTATGTTTCCGAAATTAAAGATGCCTATTTCGATCCTCAGTTGCTTGAGCGGGCCGGGCAACAAATCAAAGCTAAGGAATTGAGCCAACGCTCGTATCAGGAAAAAGTGAAAGCACTGGACAAACAGGTGAGCGCTTTGGAAGAAATGAAAGCACTAAAACTGGAGCAAGCCAGAAACAAACTGCTGCAAGCCCGTCTGAAAGTAACCGCCGACAGCATAGAATATGTGGCTGCCAACACCAATTTCAGCATTGCTGACCGGCAATTGACGCGCATGGTGCAACTCTACGAAGAAGGCCTCAAATCGCTCACCGATTTGGAAAGCCGGACATTAAAGCTGCAGGAAAACCAAGCCAAGCTCATCGCCTATGAGAGCAAATGGCTCAGCAGTCGAAACGAACTCATCAATGCCAGGCTCGAAATATCAACCATTGAAAATGACTTTAGAGACAAGCTGGCCAAGGCCAACTCTGATCGCTATTCGGCTCTTTCGGGTCAGTATGATTCGGAGGCTGAGGTCACCAAGTTAGAAAATCAGTATGCCAACTATTCCGTACGGCAGGGGATGTACTTTATCACAGCGCCCCAGGATGGCTACATAACCCAGGCCATACAGGCGGGAATTGGCGAATCGATTAAAGAGGGCACGCCCATCGTGAGCATTATGCCGGCCAGGTATGATCTGGCAGTAGAAATGTACATAGAGCCTATGGATCTGCCGCTGATCAACAAAGGCCAGGAGGTGAGGTTCACCTTCGATGGTTGGCCGGCCATTGTGTTTTCGGGTTGGCCCAATACTTCTTATGGCACCTTTGGCGGTATAGTGGTAGCAATCGACAATTTTACCAATAGCAATGGCCAGTATCGCATGCTGGTAGCTGCCGATAGCACAGATACACCCTGGCCCGAGGCGCTACGAATTGGTTCTGGTGCTTTTGGACAGGCTCTGCTCAACGATGTGCCGATAGGTTACGAACTATGGCGTCAGATTAATGGCTTTCCGCCAGATTACTACAAAGTTGAAAATGGTGTGGATTCAAAAAGTAAAAAAGAATGAAGCAGATTTTTCTATTGAGCCTACTCTATCTTTTAAGTTTTTTAAATCTGCCGTTGGCGTGTGCTCAGGACGAAACAGCGCTGGACTTTGAACGCTTTTTGGAAATGGTAAAGGTTTCGCATCCCATCAGCCGACAGGCAGATATTATGTTGGAACAAGGCGATGCCAACTTCAGGCAGGCACGCGGTGGCTTTGATCCCAAGCTCATGTCCACCTATGATTATAAGCAATACGATGGCAAAGAATATTATCGTATCAACAACAATGAACTGAAATGGCCTACCTCTATAGCTGGTATTGCATTGAAAGCCGGGTACGAAAACAATGAGGGAACTTTTCTCAATCCGGAAAATAACGTACCCGGCAATGGACTTGCCTATGCGGGTATTGCAGTGCCTTTGGGCGCGGGTATGTTTTCGACGAAAGGAGGCAGGCGCTGCGGCAGGCAGAGGTTTTTCAGCAGTCCTCAGACCTGGAGCGCACACTCATGATCAACCAACTGATCTTCGATGCTTCCAAAGCCTATTGGCAATGGTATGCAGCATGGCACATTTACCAGACCTATGTAGAGTCTGTGATGTTGGCTGAGGAAAGATTCGAAGGCCTGAAGATGAGTTTTGAACAAGGCGATATACCTGCCATAGACACTCTGGAGGCTTATATTCTGGTACAAAACAGGGAAGTGAGCAAAAGCGAGGCTCAGGTAGGGTTGATACAGGCCAGGTATGAGTTGAGCAACTATCTATGGTCAGAAGATTTGCAACCGCTGCTATTGCAGGAAAATTCCAAACCCGTAGATCAAATAGTAGGGCAAACAGACGAAGCAGCCATAAGCGGCTGGTCAGAGGCCGAACAAATGAATGCGGTACACCCACTGATACGGCTGTATGCCAACAAGGTAGAGATGCTTGATTTTGATCGCAGAATGAAAGCAGAAAAAATTAAACCTAAGTTAAATATCAATTACAATGTCTTGAATGAACCTATCGGTGGCGATCCTTCCACAAACTTTTCTACCAACAACTACAAGTGGGGATTTGAGTTCAGTATGCCCTTGCTGCTACGCCAGGAACGAGGCGCACTCCAATTGGCCAAGCTAAAGATTCTGGATGCCAACCTGGCGCTACAGCAAAAAAGCACCGAAATTTTCAACAAGATCAGCGCCTACCAGGCCGAAATTACATTGCTGGAAGAACAGATGAAGATTTATGGTAAGGCAGTGGAAAATTACCAGGCCCTGCTGCAAGGTGAGCGGCGTAAGTTTGAAGAAGGGGAAAGCTCGGTTTTCCTCATCAACAGCCGTGAATCATCATTGATAAGTGCCGATGTGAAACTGATCTCATTGCAGGGCAAATATCAAAAAGCGAAAGCGGGTTTGGTAATGGCTATGGGCGGATTGGCAGCGACCATTCCATAGGCCACTACAGAATCATTTTAGTTCTACGATTAGTTAATTAGCACGAAATATTATTTTTGAATATGAAAAGTAAACTTAAAGACCAAGTCAACGCACTCAATCTCGTGAAGGAGAAGTTGGGCAAACCCTATTTGGATCTCGAATTTCTGCTTAGAGCCCTCCATGAAGTATTGGTGGAAAATGGCGAAAAAGACATTGCCAACCAGATTCCGTGGATACATACCACCAAGCCATTCGATCCGGATTCGTTTACCGATAAGCATATACAGCTCTATTCATTAATCTTTCAATTGATGAATATGGTCGAAATAAATGGTGCCGTACAAACCAGGCGAAAAAAAGAAGATGAAGGAAAAAGCTCATCCGTCACCGGCCTATGGGCCGAAAACCTTCAAAATCTCAAAAAGCAGGGTTTGAGCGACCTGCAAGTGGCCAAGCTTCTGCCTACTATCAGGGTAGAGCCGGTGCTCACGGCACATCCAACCGAAGCCAAAAGAGAAACCATATTGGAGCACCATCGCGAGTTGTACCTGTTGCTGGTACAACGCGAAAACCAGATGTACACCAAAAAGGAGCAGGAAGAGATTAGAAATGAAATAAAACTTGCCATCTACAGGATATGGAAAACCGGTGAAATATTCACCGAGAAGCCAGACGTATCTTCAGAATTGCGCAACGTGCTTCACTACCTTACCAATGTATTTCCACAGGTATTGCCCGTGGTCGACAAGCGTTTCCGCCAGGCCTGGGAAGAAGCCGGGTTTGATCCTGAATTGGTGCAGAGGGCTTCCAGCTGGCCAAAAATATCTTTTGGCAACTGGGTTGGCGGCGATCGCGACGGGCATCCATTTGTCACCGACCAGGTCACGGCTTCCACGCTTGAAAATCTACGGCTTCACGCTCTTGTGGCGATCAACCGAAATCTGGCCGTATTGCTACGCAGGCTTAGCTTTGCCTACACCTACAAAGAGGTGCACTGGCAGCTCAGGGAGCGCATTGACAAGATGATTGAGGAACTGGGACAGGCTGGGCAAGAAGCTTTCGATCGCAACAAAGGCGAGATTTTTCGTCAATTCCTCAATCTGATGATTACCAAGATGCCAATCGATACCAAGCGCGGTCATGCCATGGCCTTGCACGAGCAGGAGGGAAGCTATCGTTTCGATACGGAAATGATCGACGACCTGGTTTTATTACAAACCGCCTTGCTGGATTTTGGAGCGCAAACCATCGCATATCAGGATGTCAACGAATCCATCCGGTTGGTAGATACCTTTGGTTTTCACCTGGCGCATCTGGACGTACGACAAAACAGTCAGTTTCATGAAAAGGCGCTTGCGCAAATGATGGAAGCTTCCGGCCTCGATCCGCAAGAGTACCTGAATGCGGACGAAAAACAGCGGGTACAATTTTTAAATAAAGAGTTGAAATCCAGTCGCCCCTTTACCCATCCCAGTATGAAATTGGGCGAAAACGCCGAAGCAGTTTTGAGCTGCTTCAAGGTACTGGCAAAACATATTGAAAAATATAGTACCAGAGGTTTGGGCTCCCTTATCGTCAGCATGACGCGCAACGTCTCCGACCTGCTGACGGTATATCTGCTGGCCCGGGAGGCCGGCCTTATCAAAAGAACCGAGGATGGGCCGGTTTGCGTATTGCCGGTGGTGCCGCTTTTTGAAACCATAGACGACTTGGAGCGATCCCCGGAAATTCTCGACGCCTTTCTGAGCCATTCGTTTACCAGGCGCAGTCATAAGTATATGCGACAATTTCATCCTCAGAAAAAGATGGTACAGCAGGTGATGATTGGCTATAGCGACAGCAACAAGGATGGCGGCATCTTGGCAAGCCAGTGGCACTTGTACAAAGGGCAGGTAACGCTGATTGAAGTGGGCGAAAAGCACAAAGTGAAGATTCGCTTTTTCCATGGCAAAGGTGGTTCGATTTCGCGTGGAGCCGGGCCGGAGCATTATTTCATTAAGGCATTGCCACATTCATCGGTTAACGGTGACATCCGGCTCACCGAACAAGGTGAAACCATTGCCCAAAAATATGCCAACAAGATCAATGCAGCTTACAACCTGGAGCTGCTCGTAGCCTCCTCTACAGCGCGTAGCATATCAGATGCGTACAAGACTAAGGCGGCATTTCCCCATGCCGGATTGATGGAATATATGGCAAATGAGAGCAAAAACCAATATGTGAAATTGGTGGAGGGGGAAGGTTTTATTGATTTTTTCAAAAAGGCCACTCCGATAGATGCCATAGAATCGAGCAAAATAGGTTCGAGGCCTGCACGCCGCACCGGTACTGCCGGCATCAAAGACCTGAGAGCCATTCCCTGGGTATTTAGCTGGAACCAGTCGCGATACAATCTTACCAGCTGGTATGGCGTTGGCGGCACATTGAAAAAGCTCATGGAAGAAAAACCCGAGCATTTTGCCAAACTCAAAGAGGTGATCCAGAGCGATGATTTTTGCGTTACGTTTTCACGAATGTCGATACCAGCCTTGCCTCTTCCGATGCCAACATCATGCACGAATATGCCAGGTTGGTAGATGATGCCCAGTTGGGAAATAAATATTATAAAATACTGGAAGGAGAGCTCAACAACACCAGAAGTTTGCTCCTGGAGCTGCTCGGCAAATCTATTGAGTCCAGAAGATTCCAGCATTACTATTCCAACGTATTGCGGGCATCCATTTTAGATCATTTGCACCTTAAGCAGGTAAAGCTGCTCAAAAAGTGGAGGCTGGAAAAACACAGGAAAATGGAGCAAATGCCGATCATACCCTCTTGGATCTGCTACTTACCATCAATGCTATCGCAAGTGCACTGAGGAGTACCGGTTGATGCCTGGGGCGGACTGGAAACAGAAATTTTGCAGTTTCAAAAGAGTTGCCGCAGCTTTTGTGCATGGCAATCCTTCGCTATCCACGCTATTTATCCTGGTTTTTTTTATATTTCGGCTTACAGCTACATTGAACAACTAATTATTGACACATGAAAAAGAAGTTATTTATTGGTATCGGCATATTCATCCTACTGCTGGTTTTGGGTTTTGTTTATTTAAATCACCGTAACCGGACTTTGAGCCCTCCGGGCATAGTGAAATACGACAAAAATGATCTGATGATAGAAATACCGTATAGCAGACCTTCCCAAAAAGGACGCTTGATATTTGGTACCGAACAAGATGGGGCGCTACTGCCCTATGGCAAGTATTGGAGACTGGGAGCCAACGAAGCTACAGAGATTACCTTCAACCGGGATGTGCTGTTCAATGGCCAGCAGGTTGCAGCGGGCACATATCGCATTTATGCAGTTCCGGGGGAAAAACAATTTGAGGTGGTTTTAAATTCGGAATTGGGCAAATGGGGAGCCATGCAGCCCGATTATGACCTCGATATATTAAAAACCAGTGTGCCTGTGGCGCACCTCGAACAGCCGGTAGAACAATTTACGGTGCGTTTTGAGGAAGCCGACTCCGCGGTGCTGGTGGTGTTCGAATGGTCTGATGTTCAGATCAACATACCGGTAGAGCCTGCTTAAGAGCCACCGACCTTAAGAAATGTGCGGCTGAATAAGGCTTGGGATTGATGCGGAAGTACATAAAGCGTTGGATCCTTTTTCTGGTTCGCAGCACTTGGTGGCAAAATCGCATATCGCACAAACCAAGATGTGCCACCATACTGTCACGACCAATCGCTGCCTTGCGAGTTTCCGTATTTCCATCCATTCACCTAATGTAATTTCTTTTAGCTACCTTTGCGCGAATTTTGATTTAACGCAACATCATGAACCTTGTAGAGGAGATACATAAAAGAAAAACCTTCGGCATCATAAGCCACCCCGATGCAGGCAAAACCACCCTGACCGAAAAATTGCTGCTTTTTGGGGGCGCCATCAAGACTGCCGGTGCTGTGAAGTCAAACAAAATCACCCAACATGCCGCCTCCGACTTTATGGAAATAGAGAAGCAAAGGGGTATTTCTGTATCTACATCGGTCATGGGCTTCGATTACAAAGAGCTTAAAATCAACCTGCTCGACACGCCCGGTCACCAGGATTTTGCCGAAGATACCTACAGAACCCTCACCGCTGTGGACAGTGTGGTGATGTTGATCGATTGCGTAAAAGGGGTGGAAATCCAGACTGAAAAGCTCATGGAGGTGTGCCGCATGCGTAGCACCCCCGTCATTTCATTCATTAACAAACTCGACCGGGAAGGACGCGATCCCTATGAACTGCTCGACGAGATAGAAGACAAACTCAATATAAAAGTAAGGCCGCTGAGCTGGCCCATCGGTATGGGCAAGAGTTTTAAGGGAGTATATAGCTTATATACCAAAAAGCTGATGCTATTTACCCCAAGCAAAACTAAAATCAACATAGACGATTATATCGAAATAGCGGATATCAACGACAAAAAACTCGACAAATACATCGGCGAAAAAGACGCAGCCAAACTGCGCGACGATGTAGAACTAATCGATGGCATCTATCCGGAATTTGATATCGACGAATACAGAACCGGCCAGGTGGCACCGGTGTTTTTTGGCAGTGCGGTAAACAACTTTGGTGTGCAGGAACTCCTCGATTGCTTTATCGACATTGCACCTTACCCCAAACCCAGACATACAGACGAACGGGAAATATTGCCTTCGGAAGATAAATTCACCGGTTTTGTATTTAAAATCCATGCCAATATGGATCCTCGCCACCGCAACAGAATTGCTTTCGTAAGGATATGCTCGGGCATGTTTGAACGCAAGAAAAATTACTATCATGTGCGGCATGACAAAAACCTGCGGTTTTCCAATGCTACCGCATTTATGGCCCAGAACAAGGAAACCATCGACGAGGCTTTTCCCGGCGATATCATCGGATTGTACGATACCGGCAATCTGAAAATTGGCGATACGCTTACCGAGGGCGAAAAAGGGATGTTCAAAGGAATACCGAGCTTCTCACCAGAGATATTCAAAGAAGTAGAAAATCTCGATGCGATGAAGAGCAAGCAACTCGATAAGGGACTTCGCCAGCTGATGGATGAAGGGGTGGCACAGCTTTTTACCTTCGAAATGGGAGCCCGCCGTGTAGTGGGCACGGTAGGTCAATTGCAGTTTGACGTGATACAGCACAGGCTACAGCACGAATATGGAGCCACTTGCCGTTTCCGACCCATGAATCTATACAAGGCGTGTTGGTTTGCCAGCAAAAACAAAAAGAAGCTCGAAGAATTTATTAAATCAAAATACCGGCATATAGCCAAAGACAAAGATGGCAAGTTGGTTTTTATGGCCGAAACCAGGCAATGGTTGTTGATGGTTCAGGAGAATTTTCCGGAAATTGAATTTCATTTTACTTCTGAGTTTTGATGCTGTGCCGGAGCCAGGTAGCAATGCGCGCCGGCTCAACTAATCCCCGAAGTGGCGGTAGGTAGTTTGTTTATCATCACTGGTGCAAGTGCAAAAAAAACGCCCGGTAGAGAAGGTTCCGGGCGCATTCATATTTCTGCTTTACTGTGCTAATCTTCAGTTTTTATTTTGCCAGCTTCAACTTAATAGGCACTTTTATTTTTCCCAATGCAAATAGGCAGTGGCTCCGTCATCCGACAATTCATCAAAACTGTATTGTAGCCATTCCATGTGTTCGGCTTTTAATGGTTTCACGGTGATGTTGAGCACGTCCTCATCGGCATTGTAGGTATAGCTTCCCCAGGCGTCACTGGTTTTGTTTAACATAATTTTAAACTCATTTTCTCCGGCAACCATATGTATGCTGTATTTGCCGGCAGGCACCTTTTTGCCTTCTATCATCAGGTCATTGTTAAATTCTATGGTGGAGTTTTCGTCGGCACCGGCACGCCATGGAAATGGCTTATCTTTGCTGTATTTGTTGCCGGGGTACAAGCCATAGGGCACCAGTTCTCCCCAGATTTTTCGTCCTTTCACTGCCGGACGGCTATAGTTGATCACTACGTCCGTGTCGGCTCCGATGCGTTGCATTACAGAAGCTTTCGGACTTTTACGGGGCTTGGCATCCTGAGCATTGGCTCCGGTATACAGTAGCAATGCAAAGGCAAAAAGGCCGGTGAGCAGGGTCAATCTCATTTTTTTCATCATTGTAAGGTTTAGTTTATAAAATTTTTCTTTTGATATAAAAAGCATGCTTTCGTATTGCAGGCCAGAGCGGTAAAACTACACTATACCGACTATCAGCAACTATCGCTTCTAAGACAAATATCCTTTTAAATTGTTTTAAAAAATCTTTAGCCTGACGGTATTTTCATCTTTTCAATAAATATTGGTCTATATTTGCGCAAATTTTACTTGGCACCAGAGATACATTGCAGGATTACAGTACGATTACACTTCAGAACGGAATAAGGATAGTCCATAAGCAGATTCAAAATTCTAAAATTGCCCATTGTGGTTTTATCCTCGATATAGGTAGCCGCGACGAGCGCCCCGAGCAACAAGGCCTCGCCCACTTTTGGGAGCACATGGCATTTAAAGGCACCTCAAAGCGACGCTCGTTTCAGATCATCAACAAGCTTGATACGCTCGGTGGTGAGCTGAACGCTTACACCTCCAAAGAAAATATTTGCTTTTATGCGTCGGTACTCAACGACCATACCGACAAGGCTTTTGATCTCCTCACCGATATTACCTTCAACAGTACTTTTCCGGAGGCGCAAATCGAAAAAGAAAGGAATGTGATTTTGGAGGAAATGTCCATCTACAAAGATGCGCCCGAAGATGCTATTCAGGACGACTTCGACGAGCTGGTGTTTGCCAACCATCAGCTTGGCAGCAATATTCTGGGCACCAAAGAAAGTGTTCAGAGCTTCAGACAAAGCGATTTTTTTCAATTTATACATCAAAATCTCAATACCGAGCGACTGGTTTTTTCATCGGTCAGCAGCTTGCCGTTCAAAAAATCATGCACCTGGCACAAAAATACCTCAGCGATATTCCCAGGTCATCGAGCAACAAAACCCGGGAGCGCTTCGATCAGTATGTGGCCAAAACCAAGCTGGAAAAGAAACACATTGTGCAGGCCCATTGCGCCCTGGGGGCATTGTCGTACAATAATCAGGACGAAAAGCGCCTTCCGTTTTCCCTATTGATCAACACCCTGGGCGGACCTGCCATGAATTCGCGCCTCAACCTGGCGCTTAGGGAAAAATATGGATTTGTTTATAGCATCGATGCCAACTATGCCGCTTACCACGATGTTGGCCTGATGAGCATATTCTTTGGTACGGAACGCAAGCAGCTATACCGCAGTGTCGATCTGGTGTTGCGCGAGTTGCGGAGGTTAAAAGAAAAACCCCTGGGTGTGGTACAACTACACAAGGCCAAAGAACAGTATATTGGGCAAATGGCCATGTCTGAAGAAAACAACATCAGCCTGATGCTGATGCTGGGCAAAAGTCTGCTGATACACCATACTATAGAGTCTTTTGATGAGGTGGTGGGTAAAATTAGGAAGGTAAGCGCCGGAGAATTGTTTGAAATCAGCAACGTGATATTTGACGAAAGCAAACTTAGTTTTTTATATTTCGTGCCCAAAGATTAAGCGCATATGTCACTATTACCTGGCGGAATTAGCGAATACATCGAAGCCCACACCACTATGGCTGGCGGTATGTACAGCAAAATAGAAAGGGAGACGTATCTGAAATCTGTCTATCCCCGGATGCTCTCCGGCAACCTGCAGGGGCGGTTTATTGCTATGGTTTCCAGGCTGCTCAGGCCAGCCAAAATATTGGAAATTGGCACATTCACCGGATATTCTGCTCTTTGTCTTTGTGAAGGTCTGGCACCAGATGGGCGCTTGCATACCATTGAAATCAACGAAGAGCTCAGGAGCCAGCATCTGGCCTACTTCAAAGAGGCCGGTCAGGATGGAGTCATCACTACGCACTATGGCAATGCGCTAGATATTTTGCCCACTTTAGATGGTGATTTCGATCTTATATTTATCGATGCCGACAAAGTAAATTACTGTTCATATTACGAACTTGGTCTGGCTAAGCTTCGCCTGGGAGGTTTTATGCTTGCAGACAATGTGCTTTGGAGTGGAAAAGTGCTTATGGAAAAGGATGAAAAAATAGATAAGGATACCCGGGCGGTCAAGGACTTTAACGAGCTGGTTCAAAATGATTACCGGGTCGAAAACGTTATGATCCCACTAAGGGATGGAATGTCGCTAATACAAAAGATATGTTGAGATATGTTTTAAGCCTGTGTTTTCAGGCAGCTTTTCTTGTAGCATTTGGCTCTGGCCCCAGAGTGCCTTCCAACTACGAATTTGCCGGCATCAAACTTAATATTGATGAGGGTGCCAGGCGCGAGATACAACAAGATGTAGATGCGCTGACCAGAAATCCCACCTACTTCGACCGCAAAGTGGAAAAAATCGATCTTTATTTTCCGATCATAGAGCGGGTATTCAGAGAAGAAAACCTGCCCGATGATTTTAAGTACCTGGTTATTCAGGAAAGTGCCCTCATTGCAGATGCCGTCTCTACCTCCAACGCTGTGGGTTTCTGGCAGTTCAAAGAAGGTTCGGCCAAAGAAGTGGGGCTCAGAGTGGATCGCAGTATCGATGAGCGCATGCACATCACAGCCGCGAGCAGGGGAGCAGCCAAGTACCTCAAAAAAAACAATTTTTTCTTCGACAATTGGATATATGCCCTGCTGGCATACAATACCGGGCCGGGAGGGGCTGAGCAACATATTGATAAAAAGAATTTGGGAAAGGATAAAATGGAAATCAACAGGCGGACGCACTGGTATGTGAAAAAATTTCTTGCACACAAGATTGCCTTCGAAAATGAAATACATAGAAATAAACCCGGTGCGCTTCATTTGTACGAATATGACAAAACACACAATAAGTCGCTTTCGGAGATTGCCGACTATTTCGAATTGGCTCACCAGGATGTAGCTGAATACAATAAATGGCTGCGCAAAGGACGAATTCCTACGGACAAAACCTATCTGGCCATTGTGCCGGTTGGCCCCAATGATTTGGTTGCACAAAATCTCATCGGTGAAGAGTATCAGGTACCACAGGCCAAGGCTCATCCAAAACCAAAAATAGTCTTTGAAAACACCTACAAGCCCATTGCGGAATTTGATTTTAGCGAAAGCGAAGCGTATCCGCAGATTTCCAAAGGCGCTATAGTGCGTATCAATGGCATTCCCGGTTTTATCGCCTCTTCGTCAGACATCATGTCGGGCATTGCCTCCAAGCATGGCATTGCATTGCAAAAATTTCTCAGATACAACGATCTCACCACTTTTGATCAGATCAATCCGGGGCAGGTGTATTATTTGAAATCAAAAAAATCGAAGGCCAAAATACACTACCATACCGTAATGCCCGGTGAAACGGCGTGGTCAATTTCCCAAAAATACGGATTGAAATTAAATAAGCTCCTGGCCAAAAACAGGCTGAGAGAAGAAAAGGCGCTGGATCCGGGCATGGTGATATGGCTGCGATTTATCAGACCGTCCGATCAGCCCGTCGAATACCGTAAGACCGCAGCTCAAAATGTGGTGGTTCAAAGCTATTCCAATGAATTACCATCAAATGCAGTCAAAAGCCCGGAAGCGCCAAAGACGCAGCCTAGGCCGCCCGCCAACTCAGCATATAAACCACAAAAAGTGCTGGACGACGAGGAATTCCTCTTTGAAGAAATGGATTTGGAAGAACTGGAATTTGGCAAGTCAGGCACGGGTCCCTCTTCAAATTCAACAGGCCAGATAAAGCAAGCTTCTGCAAGCTCCAATGGAGCCGCGATATATCCTTCGGCATCAGACAAGCCTGCCGGAAGCATTAAAAAGGAAGCAATTTATCACATAGTCAAAGCCGGGGAAACCCTGTTTGCCGTATCGAGAACGTACAACGTGAGCATCGGTGAGCTGCGCCAATGGAACGAACTGGAAGACCTGAACAAGTTGCACGTAGGACAAAAAATAAGGATCCAAAAACCTGCGGAAGTAAAAAGCCAGGAGCGCAATTTGCCGCTTCAAGACTACAAAATACATATTGTGGGGCCTGATGATACCCTATATGGCATAGCCCGAAAGTATCAGACTTCCATACAGGAATTGATGGAGCTAAATGATAAAGAGGATTTTAATGTAGCAGAAGGGGACGTGCTCAAAATAAAGACAGAACAATGATTTGTTAGAATTATCCCAGTATAAATTGGGATAAAATTTAGTTTAAGGTCAAATATTACCTTGGGGGAAATTTTTAGGCTTAGAAATAGTTTTTATATTTATATTTGCTGCGACCGATTTAAGTTTTGCTTATGTACTTAACCACCAAATACTATAAGAGAAACTACAATCAAATTTTACTTCAATTTCAAGAACGATGGATATGGTAGTAGATAATAAAATTGATTTGGTAATGCTTGTTGATGACAATGATACGGATAACTTCATTAGCCGAAGGATTATCGAAATCACCAATTTTGCCAAAAGTGTAGAAATAAAAAATTCAGGCAAAAGTGCCCTGGAATACCTGGAAGCCAACAAGGATAAGCCCGAAAATCTCCCAGATTTCATTTTTCTTGATATCAACATGCCGATAGTGGACGGCTTTGTATTCCTTTACGAATTCGAAAAATTCAATTCTTATCTCCGCAACAAATGCAAAGTCATCATCTTGTCGAGCTCTGACAACAAAAGGGATATCGACAAAATCGTGAACAATGACAATGTGATCAAATTCATCACCAAGCCATTGACCGAAAACGCCCTGGAGGAAATTAAAAACATAGGATAAACAAGCATAAAATTCATCCGTCTAAAATGCACTATTCAATGGTGCATTTTTAGTTTATGGGGGTCATTGTTTTTTTACATGGCAAAAAGGGAAAAGAGGAACAAAAACAGAGGTTCTGCAGGCAACAACCGCAAAAGTGGAGATGATTTTTTGTCTAAAAACCGACACAAAGCCGGGGTAATAGAGACAGACACCGGCCTGCAATATCTTATGCTTGAGGAGGGGTCAGGTGGCTATCTCGATGAGGCTGCCACGGTGAGCATTCACCAGCGCTGTACCCTGGCCAATGGCAAGGTGATAGAAGATACCTACAAAGATAATGTACCTGATCAGGTGGCAATGAATGACTTGATCGCAGGCTATCGCGAAGGGCTGTTGCTGATGAAAAAAGGAGGCCGCGCCAGATTGTTTGTGCCGCCCGAGCTTGCCTGGGGCAAAAAAGGATCGGGCAGCAAAATTCCACCCAATGCCTTACTTATTTTCGATGTGCGTTTGGTGGATTTTTGGTAAATACCACAGCAAGACCCTTAAGTGCAAAATAACCCTAACCAGCCGGGGAAGTGCACGGGATGAGACAAAAGATACCAGAGACATCAGTTTTGTTTCCTCTTTTCAAGCATCTCCTTTATCTCATTGTCGTACCTTTCTTTGGCACGATCGTTCCAATATTGGGGTATCGAATCTGGCTCGGCAATGCTACCCTGGTCGTTGGTTTCTGCCAACCAGGTATCGAGGGCGGCGCGAAGCACTGCCAATTGGTGGCTGTAGGTCGGATTTGCCGCGAGGTTGTTTATTTCATAGGGGTCATTTTCCAAATCATAAAGTTCCTCTTCGGGGCGGGTAGGTGCAAGCAGATAGGCTTGTTCAGGTGTCAATTTGCCTTCGGCATTCAATTCTCGCATCAGGGCAATCATTGGGTAGCTAAACTCTTTGTACCGGTTGGTTTGCAGGAAGGGTCTTTCGGGGTAGTAATTGCGAATATAGCGGTATTGTTTGTCGCGCACTGTACGTATTCGATCTACCGTTTCATCTCCACGGTCGCGCCCTCCAAAAATAAAGGTTCTTGGCGGAGTGGCATCTTCACCCAGAAAAACCCTGCCTTGCATAAGCAGGGGCGGGTCAATGCCCGCAAGAGCCAGCGAAGTAGCACTGATGTCGATAGAAGCGATAAGCCGGTCATCTACGGTGCCGCGTTCGAATCCAATTGGTTTTTCTAAGGATGTTGGCAACCGGATGATCATGGGTATATGCAGGCCGCTTTCATAAGGCCATTGTTTGCCGCGAACCATTGCCCTGCCATTATCGCCGAAAAAAATCACGATAGTATTTTCGTCTATTCCATCGGTTTCGAGTTTTTTAAGCACAAAGCCTATTTTTTTGTCCAGGGCTTGAATTGCATTCAGGTATTGTGCCCAATCGGCGCGTGCTTCGGGGTGATTGGGATAGTAGGGTGGCAGGATGACATCATCGGGATTGACGGGTCGGTCGACATGGAGATGAGCTTCGTTCCAGTCATGGCCTCTGTGGGTTTCCGAAAAATTGATCTGGGCATAGAAAGGCTGGTTGTTTTTAAGGTCAGACCAATGTTTTGTGTCGAAAGGTGCTCCATTGTAGGCAAAGTTCCAGTCTGTTTTGCCTGTTCCCTGGTAAAATTTTTCATCGGCATTGTCGGTGAGTTCTACAATATTGCCAGTAAAATAGCCTCGCGCTCTGAAGTGGTCTGTGAGCACCCTGACCCCTTCAGGCAACTGATAGCCATCGCTACGGTGCGAGCGGTGATTGTGTGCCCCAATGCTCGTTTGATACATACCCGTCATAAAGGCCGAACGGCTTGGGGAACACACGGGTGCTGTGGTGTACACATGCGTATATCGACGGCCTTCGCGGGCCAATTGATCCATATTGGGTGTTTGCACTAATGGGTTGCCGTAGCAAGCCAACTCGGGACCCATATCCTCGGCGATCAACCAGAGGATATTGGGTCTGTTTTGTTTTGAAGGCTGGCCAGTTACCGGCTGAAAGGTGACAAGCCAGGTCAGGCACAGCATAAGGGTAAGGTATCTCATCTGTTTGTTTCTAATTTTTGCCTTAGGTATGCAATACAAATCATCCGAAAAATCAGGTTTGGATTCGAAATCTACTCCACAATGTTTTTCCCACTTTAGCAGGCTTAACTTTTTTTACGAGTCGGGGCCGCACACTAAAGGTCGCAACTATATGGCATCCGAAGCTTGTTATTCGGCTTTCTTTTACTTTCAAAAGTGCATATTTCTGATTCTTAGTTTTTCTCTTTCCACATCTACAGGCGCACTTTGCTCTATTATGCTTTTGGCGTAGGGCTTTAGTACTTCCACCTTGTCTTCTTCTGTGGCTCCGGTGCCCCTGTTAATCTGTTTCTCCAATTCGTAATACTGATTATATTGATTGATGATAAAATTGTAATCATCGGCAATAAGTTCCCCCTGCATCGATACCATTTTTTTCGCAAGCACATCAAGAAGCACCTGGTATCCATAGGCATCCTGGTTGAACCATCGATTTCTGGACTTAATAAATTGATCGATGGCGTTGCGGTATGAATTGAAATCAGCACCGACTATCGGGTGGTTTTCGCGGATAGGCACTATTTCCACTTCCACCAATGGCACATAATTCATAGTAGTGTCTTTTTTTACCATTGCCCGTGCATCATTGTCCAACGCTACTTCTTCGATGTACCTCTGGTCGTCGGCAGGCTTTACGGATTCGATGAGAATAGTGTCGCTTATCAGACCCGGAGAGGAGACAATAACCATGAGCTCACCTGCGACATTGCTGGTTCGCACTACATTGCACACCGGCACTACACCGTATCCGGTGCCTGTTTTGCTTTCCAGCTTGTTGATATCCGATTCGTACACCTTTGGGCCAACCAACGAACCTGGGCCGGCAATTTCCCAATGCAGGGTGTTGGTGGCATCGAATACAGGTACATCGTGCGCATCGAGGATATCGGCCTTAATGATGGCTATGCCGCTTCGGTCTGCGGGCAACCTGGATTGTGCACTGGTGGCGACAATGCGATGAGGTTTTGCAGGCATTCGAACTTCATAGGGGTATTGTTGGCCATTTTTACTGCCGATGGCTTTGAGTACACCATCACTGGTGATTGTCACATCGTTAAATTCCAGTGTGAAAAATCCGTCTTTGGAAGGCTTCTTGGTTTCGATAAGCTGGTCGTTGACAAACAGCGATACTTCATCACAATTGGAATCTACCATGATATTTTGACGTGTTCCGACATATTTCGACCTCCAAAAATGCGGATGGACATATATCATTGGTTTATCCGTGTAGTTTGCCCGGGTGAGGTGGTAAATATATTTTGGTTGGCGGTAGAGATCAACCAGTCCTTTGGCATTGAAATGCTGTAGTGGGCAGTTGAGGTATTCGCGGTCTGCGCCATGGTCTGCATAAAGCCACGTAATGGCATTTTTGCCCATCAGTCCTCTGATGCTTCCCCCTTCGACTCTGGCCATTTGGTGTTCCCAGGTTTCGCTACTACAGTGTTGGCCATTTTCCGGTGAAGGGTTTATGCTGGCCGGGGAGTCATCGGTGCCGAACCATCCCCGCATCACCACCCTGAGCATGCTCTCCATCTCCAGATTTTTGTGTGTATGGGTGATAAAGTCGCCGCCCTCTTCCCCTTTGCGCAAATGCAAAATTCTGGTGGTGTCTTCTTCCCATGCCCATTTAGAGTCGGCTGCATCGCTGGTTTCGTTGCCCATACTCCAAAAGAAGATACTTGGATGGTTGCGGTCTCGCCTGATCATTTCAATAACATTTTGACGCTGGATGTCTTCATCGAAATCTATATTTTTGATGTTGGGGACTTCCTCCACGGTGATTATTCCAAGTGAGTCTGTCAGCTCATACAGATACTTGTCGTTGGGATAGTGTGTCAAGCGGATGAAATTGTGACCTAAGCCTAAAGCAATGTCTTCCATGTCCATTTTATGCATCCATTTTGGAATCGCATCACCAAGCCATGGGTATTCCTGATGCCTGTTGGTTCCCTTTATATTTATCTTTTCGCCATTCACCACCAAGTGATTGTCTTCGAAATCCCAGTGGAAAAAGCGAAAGCCCAGGGGGTTTTCGATGGCATCAGTTTCTTCGCCACCCTGGCTGAGGCTGGTGGCCACCTTGTACAAGGACGGGGGAGTCAGGCGACCAAAGCCTGGGGTTTTTCAGCGTGTCGGTGTGCTGTTCGAAGCAATATAAGGTACCTGGCAAAATGGTAGCTTTTTGCTTCAATTGTTGTAGCAGGGCTCCATCAGGGTCGGTGATGGTGGTAGTCAACTGGCAATTTACAGCCTGCTCATTGTCGTTTTTTACATACGTTTTGATCACTGCCACTGCATTCTGTTCATTAACCAGTGGCGTGGTAATATATACTCCGCCTTCGTGCTGGTACGATCCCTGAAACGGAATATAGAGTTTGTCTTTTATCACCAGGCGTACATCGCGATAAATGCCGCCGTAAATATCCCAGTTGCCACCGCTCATTGGCGCAATGCGCAATTCATCGTTTTTGCGGTTGCTGGCTGCCACCACCATCAGGTTGTCACCATCCCATCGTACAAAGTCCGAAATATCGAAATAGAATGAAGTGAATCCGCCTTTGTGATCACCGACCAGTTTGCCGTTTACATATACTTTCGAATACTTTTGTACCGCATCAAACTCTACGAATACTTTTTTGCCTTTAAGGGAAGGATCGAATGAAAAATGCTTTCTGTAATATCCCCAGCCCTGATACCAGTACGGGTCGTCCCTTTCAGACGGGTTTGCGATGAAGGGGTGCAAGTCGCCTGTGGTTTCGTAGGTAGACCAGGTATGCGGCAGGGCAATGGCTTGCCAGTTGCTGTCATCAAATGCTGTATCGACAAAATCTATCCGGATGGCATCGTTGGGCAGGTAGTTGAAGGTCCAGTTGGCATTGATGGTTTTGGAAATTACCGGTGATTTCTTCAAATCTGTCTGGCATGCAGAGACAAAAACGAGCAAGGCAAATCCAGCCTGAAAGCATATCCTGTACATTATTTTTTAGTAGTTCAAAAGTGAAATAATCGTTATAAAAAAGGCATCCCCGGGTTTTCAGCCACTACTTACCATACAGGGTTATTGAGTTCCACAGCACCCATTCGCGACGGATTAAAAGATCATTTCAATTCCAGTTGTTCTATTTCGGGTTGATTATCGCCTATTATTTCTTTATAGGTCGCTATCATGTCTTTTAGCATGGCACTATCGCTGGCTGCCAGGTTGTGCTGCTCTCCGATATCTTCTTCTAAGTTGTAAAGCTGGTATTGTTGGTCATTTCCAATCTCAATATTTACATCATGGACAATGGCCGGCCCGATATATGGCGGTATCATCATCCAGTTTCCTTTGCGCAAAGCAGTCCTCGATGTCGCTTCCAGAATCAACGCTTCACGGCCCGCATCACTTTTGCCCATCAACACATCGAGCATATTTTTGCTATCAGTTGCATCGATATTGGCCTTGGTCAGACTAGCGAACGAAGCCATCAAATCCATTTGCGATATGAGCGCATTCGATACCCCCGGTTCTATATTACCCGGCCAGTATGAGATAAATGGCACTCGGGTGCCGGCCTGAAAAAGACTGTATTTGCCTCCTCTCAATGGACCCGATGGAGTGTGTTTGCCGAGTTTTTCTATGGCATCATCATAGTAGCCGTCGTTAAGCACAGGGCCATTGTCACTGGAGAATATGATCATTGTATGCTCGGCCAGGCCCAGATCTTCCAGCGTTTTAACCAATTCGCCAAGGCACCAGTCTGCTTCTACAATAGCGTCACCTCTTGGTCCCATGCCAGATGCGCCCTGAAAACGCGTATGAGGAGTGCGAGGTACATGAGGCTGCTGCAGCGCATAATAGAGGAAAAAAGGTCGGTCTTGGTGCTCGTTTACAAATTTCTTAGCTTCGTTCAAAAAGGTATCAGCCATTTCTTCGTCATTCCATTTGGCCGATTCGCCACCTTTCATAAAGCCGATCCGGGGAATGCCGTTCACGATACTGTTGTTGTGGCCATGGTGCCATTTCAGGGTGGTCAGTTCAGGATTATCGAGCCCGGTAGGTTCTCCCTCAAAATTTTGGTTATAATCTACCATTATCGGATCTGAAGGATCAAGATTGACCACCCGGCCATTTTTGATGTACACCGTGGGTACCCTGTCCTGGGTGGCAGACATTATAAAAGCATAGTCAAAACCCACTTCATTGGGGCCTGGAGCGATGTGTTCGTTCCAGTTCACATCACCATTGCCAAGTCCAAGGTGCCATTTGCCAATGACGGCGGTAGAGTATCCTTGCGCACGCAGCATCTTTGCTAAGGTCATTTGGGCAGTATCAATCAGCAGTGGGGCAGTTCCTGCCAGTATTTTGGCGTTTTCGTTTCGCCAGGGATAGGTTCCTGTAAGCAAAGCATACCTGCTGGGGGAGCAAGTAGCTGACGAGGCATACCCATCTGTAAACCTCTGCCCACCCATAGCCAGCCGATCTATATTTGGGGTTTTTATCTCAGTGGCACCGTAGGCTCCGACATCACCATAGCCAAGATCATCGGCATAAATGACCACTATATTTGGCAAACGCTCCTGACTGGGTGTTTCTGTGCTTTGACAGGAATACATGGCCATCAGTATAAAGATGAGGGGCGTACGGATTAGTTTTTTCATAATTTTTCTGAGGTTTAGAAATTTGATTTGTTGCTTATATTAAAAAATGCGTATGGATATAAAATTGCGTTTTCTGGTGTTTCTGTGCTTTCCATTTTTATAAAATATACTGTCATGGTTTGCTTGCACCCCGCCATTCATTGATCCACTTGATATTCAATTTGAATTTTTTTTTTAAGGTTAAAAAACGTTGGTAACGCTTTGGAAAGCCAATTTAAGATAAAAATAGCAAAGGTGCGATCAGGATTTTTTTTCTTTAGAAAAAGTATGGGTTTTAAGTTTGCCCAGGTCTGACGGTCTTCCTGATCAAAAGAAACAATTTCATAGCCTTATTCAAAAAAAGCATATAAAATACAAAAATTGCAGGTTGCGGTTTATGCTGGAGCTGCCAGCAAAGTGAAAGTAAGTGAACTGTGTAAAAAAATAAAATCGGCCTTTGGAGCCGATTTAAGACATTTAGCTGATATGTTGTGCGCAGAGAGGATTCGAACCTCCACACTACTTAAAGCACCAGCCCCTCAAGCTGGCGTGTCTACCAGTTTCACCACGTGCGCAGTACTGGTTTGTAACGGGGCACAAAGATAATATCTTTTTCTGCTAATGCAATACTACACTGGTTTCGCCATGCAAAAATTAATAGTAGTCTATTGCGATTGAACTGGTCTATGATTTGAACTTAAATTGTGCCCGAACCTTACACAGTTATGGTTTTTGGCGCCTCATCACCCTTTCCGAGCTCATTATTTGCAATATTGCCGCAAAAGTTGGCTTCTTGTCCGGTTGGTCACCTGGTGCCTGAGCTGGATGGAACGATAGAATTTTTTTATATTCAAATCTGTTAAAATGCTTCGAGCTTTAGTCATTCTAATTACAATCCTAAAACTTACCCATGTTGCAGTTTCGCAAGAGGTAAATCTGTCTTACGGCTTGGTTTCTTACTATCCTTTTGATGAGGGTGCCAAAGATGTGGCAGGCAAAAACGATGGCACCGTCAATGGTGCCACCCACGAGCCTGGACGCTGCGGAGATATGGCCTATAGCTTCAACGGTTACCTCGATTACATCGATCTGGGCAATGACCGTTCGCTCAATGGCAACTGGAGCGGACTTACCATGTCGGTATGGGTGAGGCCGGGTGAGATCACCGATTTGCAAATGGCAACCATCATGGCCAAGTGGGCTTTCGACACCGACAAAGATCATTTTGGCCTTTGGCTAAACAGCAGCTACAAAGTGGTGATGGCCGTAAGCTCACCTGGAACTATGGAAAATGGCATTTTCAGTAAGTCGGAGTTGATGGTGGATCAATGGCACCATATTGTTGGTACATGGAGGGCAAATGGCGAGATCAGAATATATATTGATGGCAAGCTTGATAAAATGGGAAAACAAACCGGCAAGCATATCAACGTCCGGTCGACAGAATCGTTGAAGCTTGGCCGGCAGATCAGGGGTAGAAGCAGACCTTATAAAGGCTGGCTCGATGAGGTGCGCATCTACAACCGCCCGCTGTACGACGGCGAAGTGGAAGTACTCTATCAGCAAGGCAAAACCATGTGCGAAAAAGTGATTGTAAAAGGCCGCGTGCTCAACAAATCTACCAATGAGCCGGTACATGGTGAAGTGGTTTTTGAAAACATGAATGATGGCAGCATTTTCAACAAGACAAAAACCATGGGAACGGAAGCAGCTTATGAGATTGTATTGCCCTTGGGCGGGAAATTTGGCCTTTATGCGGATACCGAAAACTACCTTTCGGAAAATCAAACCCTGAGCACCGTAAACCGCACGATGAACGAGGTAATCGAGCGAGACCTTTATGTTGTTCCGCTGGAGGTAGGCCAGTCCATCAGGCTCAACAATATCTTTTTTGAATTTGCCAAAGCCACGCTCGATGAGGAATCATTCCACGAGTTGGATCGTATATTGCCATATTTCAAAAAATTTCCCAACCTGAAAATTGAGCTGTCGGGTCACACCGATGATGTCGGCTCCGATGAGGCCAACCAGCAATTGTCTGAAGCAAGGGCAGAGTCGGTCCGCAGTTATCTCATTGGGCAGGGGGTAAGAATAGACCTGATCGAAGCCGTGGGCTACGGCGAACAGATGCCTGTGGCTACCAACGATACAGATGAGGGCAGGCAGCTCAATCGCAGGGTGGAATTTAAAGTGCTGGAAAAATAGCGGCTTTTGTGGAATGAGGAAGGAGCAGACTTCGAAATAATTGAAAACTATTTCTAAATTGCTCTTCTACCAAATTCTAAACATAATGAAACCAACACTTTTCTTCGTTACGATTTTGCTCTTCACTGGCTCAGCTTGCATTGCCCAGGAATCAAAAAAGGAGGCAAAAGCCCGGCAACTGGAAGGGGCATACCAGCAAGTGCTGGAATTGCTCAAATCAAAGCAATTTGAATTTGTAGCTCAAAAGGCTTTGCCCATGCGTGGTCGCCAAATTGACCTGACCACCAGAAACAACTACTTGCGCGTGAATGGTGACAAAGTAGAGGCAGATATGCCCTATTTTGGCCGAGCCTACACCGGGGGATATTCCACCAGCGACGCAGGGATAAAATTCAACCATACTCCGGAGGAGTATGAACTGGTGACCAATGACAAGAAAAACAGGGCCTTGGTAAAATTTAGAGTAAAAGGCGATGGTGATTCCTACAACTGCACGCTCCAACTATCAAGTCTTGGCAATGCATCGCTTTCTGTGATCTCCAACAATAAGCAGGGGATCAACTACACCGGGAGTGTGCATGAGTTGAAAGAAGATCAGTAACGTCTATTGTGCCCTTGGTGGCAACTTTCTATTTTTTGTGTTTGCCCGTGTGCAGCAGTATCTTTTGAAATTTGGTCTTTGTGCTCCGTATCTTGTACCCGTCAGCGTGGCCTAAACCTGGCGGGAAGCCGAATTTGCATTTTTTGTCAAGAAATAAACCTCATCCCGCTTTCAGGGAAAATAACTAATTTTGCCAAAAAACGAAAAGGGATGGAGCGGAAAGACATAGAATTGATGGCCCCTGCAGGGGATAGGGAGTCTTTGATGGCGGCAATACAAGGTGGAGCTAATGCGGTTTATTTTGGCGTTGGCAAATTGAATATGCGATCGGGTTCGGCAAAGAATTTTACGGAAGATGACCTGCCTGAAATCACCGAAATTTGCCGTAAGGCGAATATTAAGTCCTACCTCACCATGAATATAGTAATGTACGATCATGAACTCGCGGCTATGGAAGGGTTGGTGATCAAAGCAAAGCAAGCCGGGATTTCGGCCATTATTGCTGCCGACCATGCCGTGATAGCCATGGTGAAAAAACATGGTGTCAGGTTGCATATTTCTACCCAGGCCAATATCAGTAATGTGGAAAGTGTGAAGTTTTTTGCCCTCTTTGCCGATGTCATGGTTTTAGCCAGAGAGCTCAGCCTGGAGCAGATGAAGCATATTTGCGACCGCATAACGGAAGAGAAAATCACAGGTCCCTCGGGGGAGTTGGTGCAAATTGAGGTGTTTATTCATGGCGCACTGTGCATGGCTGTCTCGGGCAAATGCTATCTGAGCCTGCACCAAAGTAACAAATCAGCCAATAGGGGGGCTTGCAGGCAGATTTGCCGCAAAGGCTACGAAGTCACTGACCTGGAATCAGGCGAGCAGCTCAATGTAGATCACGAATACATTATGTCTGCCAAAGATTTGAACACCCTGCCTTTTCTGGACAGGCTGATAGGAACCGGCGTGAAAATACTGAAAATAGAAGGTCGTGGCCGTTCACCTGAGTATGTGAAAACGGTGACACAGTCGTATCACGACGCGTTGCTAGCCATTGAAAGAGGACAATTTGATGAAACATTCATCAAGAATGCCGAAGAAAAACTCGATGCTGTGTTTAATAGAGGCTTCTGGGGCGGCTATTACCTTGGTCAAAAACTGGGGGAGTGGAGTGGTACCTATGGATCGGCAGCTACCAGGCGCAAAGTGTATATTGGCAAGGGGGTTAATTATTTCAGTAAACTTGGCGTTGCCGAATTTTTAATGGAAAGCCATTCCTTATCTGTAGGTGACGAGGTGCTCATCACCGGACCAACCACCGGGGTGATAGAAACTACGATCAGGGAAATAAGGGTGGAATTGAAAAATGTAGAGAAAACCATAAAGGGAGAAAATTGCTCTATTCCTATCGATACTAAAATCCGTCGTGCAGACAAATTGTATAAAATAGTGGATGCCAATTCATAGTGTAAATACAGTTGTAAACGGTCACCATCGGTATTTCGAAAAGCGCTTAGCATCTCGGGGTTGCTTCTTACACCCTGTTCATGAAAAAATCCGAAATTCAGGACTTTCCATTAAGCTGCAGGAGAAAAAACCAAATGCTTTTTTATTTCCATTTTCAAAAAAAACCATGTCACCAGGGCCGAGAGCACATCGGCGATAGGAAAGGAATACCAAATGCCATTGACACCAAAGATGTTGGGCAGGATCAGTACGAGGGGGATCAGGAAAAAGCCCTGCTTGGTCATGGTGAGCAATAGTGCAGGAAGTGCCTTGCCAATAGCCTGAAAATATCCGGATCCCACCAATTGCACAGCAATTAGCGGGGTCATCATAAATACAAACTTGAGGGCGAATGAGCTTTCTCTGATCAATTGAGCATCTGTGGTAAACGCATTTACGACTTTATCAGAAAACAAAACAATAAGCAAAAGTATAAGCGAAGCCAGCACAGACCCGTATTTAATGGCTACGTCTATGCTGGATTTTACACGAGAAGCATTTCCGGCGCCATAGTTATAGCCTGCAATGGGCAAAAATCCCTGAACTATGCCGATCACCGGGAAGAGGGCAAACATCATGACCCGGTTGACAATTCCATATATGGAAATGCCGATTTCGCCGGCATAGGCATACAAGGTATGGTTGAGTACCACGATGAGCAAACTGACAGAGCCCTGGCGTGCCAGAGTGATGCTGCCGATCGCAAATATCTCTCTGATCAGACCAAAATCGAGCTTAAAATATTTAAGGACAAAACTGATCTCGCTCTCACCTTTGATAAAATACACCAGGGCATATGCCGCACTAATAATGTAGGAAATGGTGGTGGCCCATGCCGCTCCTGCCAGGCCCATATCCAGTAAGATGATGAAAACCGGATCGAGTATGATGTTGAGCACAGCCGGAATGACCATAATGAGCATGGCCACCTTGGGTTTGCCCTGAGCCCTGATCACATTGTTGGACATCATGGACCAGGCCAGGAAGGGCACGCCGATCAGCAATATTTCGAAGTATTCTTTTGACAATGGCAAAATATCGCCTTTGCCACCAAAAATGGTCAGGATTGCATCATCGAACACAAAGCCCAAAATAACCAGCGCAACGGACAAGTGCAGCGTAAGGTTCACCATGTTGCCAAAGGTCTTTAGCGCCCGCTTTCTTTCGTTGCGGCCAAGAGCACGGGAGATGATCGATGCCCCCCCAATACCTATGGCCATTCCCATAGAGGATATTAAAAAGGAAATGGGTAAGACCACAGTAATGGCTCCTATCGCTAGAGGACCTACAAATCTGCCGACAAATATGGTGTCTACAATGGAATAAATAGACATGACCAAAAAGCCAATGGACGCAGGCACCGATTGTTTGATGAGTAGTGAGCTTATGTTTTCGGTTCCTAATTCCTCAGATGGTTTTGGCATGGTATCGATGAGATAAATATCAGATTGTTGCGCAACTTACAGAAAACGACCGTTTGGTTTTATATGTTTTCCAGCTATTGCTTTATTTAAGTATAAAAGGGAAAAATGCTGGCTGTGGTTGCCAAAATCAAAGATGTCCGAGGGCGATTTCTTTCAGATCAGGACTGATTAAAGGTACAAAATCCATCCTGGACAAGATATCTCGTTCCAGGTCGGTGCCCGGGGATATTTCTATCAATTCCAAGCCAGTGCGCAAAAGCCTGAAGGTACCATGTCCGGTGCAGAAATACACCTCCTGACCGCGAGATAGCGCATACTGTCCATGGAAGGTGATCTGCTCTACGTTTTGCACAAAATGGCTACGTGTAGTCTGCCGGTGCGTATCGCGGTTACCAGCTATAGCGCCACAAAAAACCACCCTATGGGTATTTTGAGCGATATCGATTGTGCTGCCGCAACCGGGGAATCGATGATCTACCCGGCTGGTATTTACATTGCCAAACTGGTCGATCTGAAAAAAATCCAGAAAGCAAGCATCCAGCCCGCCACCGTGTACAAAGTCGAATTGTTGACTTTCGTCAGCCACGTCGGCTGGTGTTTCCGATGCAATTTGTCCTTTAGTTTGGCAAAAATACCGGAGTATTTGACCGTTTTCATTTACAAAAGTAAGTGCAGGGTCGGTGCTTAGTTTGTCTAAGCATGGCAGTAGGTAACTTTCCAAAGTGTGGGAGATATGTACAAATCCTTGCTGTGGAAACCTGGAGAAGGCATGTATTGCGATCAACTTTTGTACCGTAGCAGCAGCATTTTTTTCGTTGCGAGGCGTGTCGGTATGTAAGCTTACATCCATTCCATGCATTGCAGGCTGGCTGGTATTTGGATCGACAACTATAAAATCTACCAACGCAGAGGGCACACGCACATTGGTATGCCTGGCCAGGCTGTTGAGTTGCTTGTCCACCAGCGCAATGGTTAGTCCACTTCTGGCCCGGCAAACCTGGGCTGCTGATAGCGAGGTGTAGTCAGCTGGTTCATCTTCCATGGTTAGGTTTCCTTCCACATCTGCCGAAGATGCCCGTATAAATGCCACATTATGAAAAAGACTACGGTAAAACAGGAATTCTTCATCGAGAATTTGTAATCTTTCTACCAGTGCACTCTCGGTTTTGGTATTCACTCTTGCGCCTTCAAGCCTGGGATCGACGAAGGTATAAAGGCCAGTTTTTTTTATCATTCCCTTTTCGCCAGCCGCTGCGGTTCTAATCATTTGGCTGAGTATGCCCTGCGGCAGGTTGTATGCCTTTATTTTATCATGCAATGCCAGATTTGCCATGCGCGGACTCCAGTGGGAAGCGACTACGGTATCTATGAGGCCTTCGTAGGCCAGGTGGTCGAGACCAGGGGCATGAGGTTGATTGACCCCGCCTGTGTATATGACGCTTAGTTTACGGGGAAGTGCTGTTTTTTTAAATCTCCTGCCCAAAGCCTCTACCAGGCGGTTGGTTTTCCCACCTGCTATGTACACCACCTCACCGTTTTTCACCAGGCTTGCTGCTGCCTCAGCACTTATTATTTTTGACCTCATAGCACGAAATTATTAAAAGAGGCAAGTTGAAATTAAAAACACAGAGAAGCAATCAGGCCTGGGAATGATTGGAGCAGCATGTTGCATTTCTAGTGCAATTTGTCGGAAGTGACCACTGCCTTCGCCTTGGCGTATTGGCTTTAGCTTAGCGCGTTTCTGCCAGCATCGCGGACTACTGGAGCAGCCTCTGTGAATTACAGTCATTTACATGACTTTTATAATTCTGTTCCATTTACAAAAATGATGTGTTTAGCGGTGGAAACGATGTTCATTTTTAAAGGGATGATTTTTGTGCCGCTCAAAAGTGGCGGGGCGTATCCGTTGGGGATGAGGAAGATGGCTATTTCCGAAAGGCTTTCCCCGTCTTCTACCAGCAGATTGCACACCCAACCAAAATCGCTTCCAATGGGGATGATGGGGTATAGCTTATCGTGCATGGTAAACCAGTAGTCGTTTCGTTTGCCATAGACCACCAGATTGTACAAGGCAGGGTTCGCTCCCTCTACTTTCCCATTTATTTGTGTTTTAATTGGTTGATCACCTTCCGGAGAAACAACAATATGCGGAATCGGGTCGGTGGGTTCGTAGCTGGTACAAGACCACAAGCAGGATGCAAACAATAGCATAATTATGTAAAAAGATGCTGATAGGAAAAAATTGCCCTTCATGGCTTGGTTGGTTTTGAATTTGGTCGAATAAACTAAACTGGCAGTGAGCCTATAGGATGGCCTTACGGCGAATGTTGATACGCGGATGCAGGAAAGGCCAAATATATTAATGGAGGTAAATGCAGGTGATGAGCGGAGCCACTTGACTTGCCCTAATGAAAGTCGATAAACGTGCTCGAAGCATCCCTAAGCAGGGCAAAAGAAAATGTGAGTGCGACTGCGGTAGTATAGCCAGTTAATCTCCATCGAGCAGCCTGCCAAGCCCTCCCAACACAGATCCTTCGCCTTTAGACGAACCACCAGCTCTAGGTGCGTGCTGTATGATGCGGTCTGCCAGTCGCGAAAAGGGCAGACTTTGCAAATACACTGTGCCATGACCTCGGAGCGTGGCCAAAAACAAACCTTCTCCGCCAAATACCATGGACCTGAGGTTGCCGGCACGCTGAATGTCATAGTCGATTCCCGGATCAAACGCCACGATGCAACCGGTATCCACCTTTAGGGTTTCGCCATGGAGAACTTTTTTCACTATGGTGCCGCCGGCATGCAAAAAAGCCATGCCATCGCCAGACAATCGCTGCAATATAAAACCTTCGCCTCCGAATAGTCCGGCTCCAAAGCGCTTACTAAAGGTAATGTCTATAGTAGTTCCCATTGCCGCACACAGAAAGGCATCTTTTTGGCAAATTATGCTTCCACCTATTTCTGAAAGATCGAGCGGAATGATTTTGCCTGGGTAGGGGGCTGCAAAAGCTACTTCCTTTTTGCCATGGCCACGATTGGTAAAGTGGGTTATAAACAATGATTCGCCTGTAATCACCCGTTTGCCTACATCCAGGATTTTGCCAAAAATCCCCTGATCCGGTCGAGAGCCATCACCGGTGCGGGCTTCAAAGCCGATGCCCTCATCCATCCAATTCATAGCGCCGGCTTCGGCAATCACAGTTTCGTTAGGATCTAATGCTACAGTGACTATTTGCATATCGTCCCCATATATGGTGTAATCAATTTCGTGCGATCTCATAGTAGTATTTCATTTTGTATTGGCAAACCAAAAATAATGAACTCATCAAATATTGAAATTATTTTTCCACCAGCGGGTATATGACGTGAAAAACACCAGCAATGAGCAAAAAAGCGGTCAGCTTAATCCGCCACTGAGTCGGCGGGAGTAACGGTACTTGTAAGGGCATAATTGAATGTGACAGAAATAATGCGGATGCACAGGGTTATTAAGAGCATATACTTCAGCGCATAGCAAATGGATGACTCAAAACTCAGCTAGGGCAGGCTTTAATTATGTGCCGTTTCTGGAGCAACTGCATCTTTTGGTTTGGGTTTGGGCTTTAGCAACAGCCGCAGGGTCTGGTCATAAGTCAGGTAGTTCCATGCCCAATTGATAAAAATCAGAACTTTATTTTTAACCCCCAAAATAGACCTGAGGTGGACAAACAGCCAGGTGAGCCAGGCAATAAAGCCTTTGAGGTGCATGACGGGCAAATCGGCCACGGCGCGGTTGCGTCCTATGGTGGCCAGAGAGCCCAGGTCTTTGTAGTGAAACGGAATGGGCTGCTTGTTTTGCTCATATCTGCAAATGTTTTTTGCCAGAAGTGAGGCTTGCTGCATCGCTACCTGAGCTACTTGCGGGTGCCCTTTTGGATATTCATCTTCTTCCATATAGGCAACATCGCCAATAGCGAATATGCCTTTCAAGCCTTGCACTTCGTTGAAGCGATCTACCTTTATTCTGTTGGCGTGGCCGTATATATTTTCTGGCAGACCGTCAATCCGTTTTGAGGCAACACCTGCGGCCCATAGCAACGTTTGTGTCGGTATCTGCTCATTATCCAGCGCTACCTGCCGGCCATCAAATGCTTTAACAGCTGCATTGAGTTTTACAATCACATCCAAATCCCGAAGGTATTTCAGGGATTTTTTAGAAGAAAAATCCGACATAGAGATCAACAGTCTGTCTGCTGCCTCGCACAGATAAATTTTCATTATATTGAAATCTAGCTCTGGATAGTCTTTGGGCAGTACGTACTTCTTCATTTCCGCAATTGCCCCGGCCAATTCTACGCCCGTGGGTCCACCTCCGACTATTACGATATTGAGCAACGACTCTGCTTCTAGTTTGTCGTAAGTGTTGAGGGCTTTCTCGTAGTTTTCGAGGATGGTATTCCTTATGGTGAGGGCTTCGCCGGTCGATTTCATAGGGAGCGCATTTTGTGAAATGCTTTCGATACCAAAATAATTGGTGTCGGCACCAGTACAGATCATGAGGTAGTCATAGCTTAGTTCACCGATTGTTGTCTTTATCGATTTATTTTCGGCATCTACCTTTTGTAGCTCCGCAATTCTGAAATGGACATTTTTTGGTTGTGAAAGAGCCTGCGGAAAGGAAAGGAGATGGCACTGGGTTCTAAACCTGCGGTCGCAACCTGATAAAAAAGGGGCTGGAACATATGAAAATTGTTTTTGTCCATTAAAACAATTTGAAAAGAACCGCCGGACAGCTTGCGGGCGAGCTTAAGCCCTGCAAAACCTCCTCCAATGATCACAATGCGTTTTTGCTGAGGTGTGGGAATATTGGCTATCAGATTATTCATGTATTTTTTTGGTCGGAATCGATGTTTGTATAATCCTAAGTGGATTTCCTGCAAACAAAACGATTAACAGGCTTATTGGTTTGTTAAATCCGGCCTTTTTGATGCTTTTTGCGCTCTGCGAGATGAATAAGCAAAAAAAAACCGCAAAGCCGATTATTATGGATTTGCGGTTTTTTAAGATTCAAATGTACTTGTTCATCAATCGACCACCCAGCTGTCGTTGCCCAGGAGCAACTCTTTGATATTGCCCTCGCCTTTTTTCGCTATTTCATTTTCTATTTGCTCTTGTACGCTATCGTCGTACGAAGGCCGATCTAAACTCTGGAATATACCTAAAGGGCGAGGTACTTCCGGATTGTAAGTCATATTGCCCAGTATGAATGCGAGCGTGCTGTCTTTTTCATCATGCACCAGCAAGTCGTCCAGGGAGTATTTACCGTCCACCAGCGATACCACCTTGGGTTTAAACCATCGATGATGATACCCTTGTCGCGCTCTTTGCCAAAGACCAGGGGTTTGCCATGTTCCAGCATCACAGTCTGATCTTCGCGTACATCCTTTTTGGTGAAAGAGTCAAATGCTCCATCGTTAAAAATATTGCAATTGGTATAAACCTCAATAAAGGAGAAACCATTGTGCGCTGCTGCACGCTCAAATAGCGACTGCAGATGATTGCGGTCTTTGTCTATGCCACGAGCCACAAAGGTGGCTCCTGCTCCCAACGCCAGTGCTGCAGGATTGAAAGGCTCATCTAATGCACCTAATGGAGATGATTTGGTGATTTGTCCCTTGTGCGAAGTTGGTGAGTATTGCCCTTTGGTAAGACTATACACTTCATTGTTGAACATGATCACATTGATATTGGTATTTCTTCTGCAACCATGAATAAAATGGTTGCCACCAATACTCATATTATCCCCATCGCCGGTAGCTACCCAAACCGAAAGATCTGGACGACCGATTTTGAGTCCACTGGCTATGGCTATGGCGCGCCCGTGGATGCCATGAAAGCCATACACATCCATATAGTAGGGGAAACGCCCCGAGCATCCAATTCCGGAAATAAAGGCAATTTTTTCTTTTGGAATGCCTAATTCGGGCATGATGCGCTGAACTGGCGAGAGTATGGAATATCCACCACATCCGGCGCACCAGCGTACATCTACATCGGGTTTGAAGTCTTTTGGCTCATAGACAATGCTACCGATGTGGGGTTTTGAAATGATTTCGTCTAATAGGGTTTTCATAGTTGCGCCTCCTCTTTAGATAGTAATTCTTCTATTTTAGCCTTGATTTCCGAAGTTTTAAATGGTATGCCCTGAACTTTGTTCATTCCGATCATAGGTATCAGGTACCTGGCCTGGAGAATGTTTTTCAATTGGCCAAGATTCATTTCCGGAACCAGTATTTCTTTGTACCGGCCAACAATAGTCGCCAGATTGGTAGGTAAAGGATTAATATGCCTCAAATGCACATAGGCAACTTTTTTACCTTCCCGTGAGATGGCATCTACCGCTGATTTTATTGCGCCATAGGTAGAGCCCCAACCGATAATTAAAAGATTGGCCTCCGGGCTTCCCATTATCTCCAGGTTGGGAATGTCTTGTGCTATACGGTTTATTTTCTCCTGTCGTATTTCCACCATTTTTTGGTGGTTTTCAGGGTCATGGCTCACTGCTCCGGTAATGTTTTGTTTTTCCAAACCACCAATACGGTGTTCCATGCCCTGCATGCCGGGTACGGCCCACATTCGCGCCAGTGTTTGCGGATCTCTGACATAGGGCGCAAAGCGATCGGGGTCTGTGGCAAAATTTGGCGTCAGGTCAGGCAGTTCATTAAGTTCCGGGATTCTCCATGGTTCGGTACCCTGCGCAATATATCCGTCGGTGAGCAAAATAACCGGGGTCATGTACTTGAGCGCCAGTCGGGCAGCCTCTACTGTCATGTTAAAACAATCTGCTGCGCTGGCTGCCGCCAATACCGGCAAAGGCGCTTCACCATGTCTTCCGTACATGGCCTGGTACAAGTCAGATTGTTCTGGTTTGGTGGGCAATCCGGTGCTTGGTCCGGCGCGCATTACATCCACAATCACCAGAGGCAATTCGGTCATCACTGCCAGGCCAATGGCCTCTATTTTTAGCGATAAGCCAGGGCCTGAAGTGGTGGTGGCGGCCAGGTTGCCCCCATATGATGCACCGATGGCGCTGGCAATGCCGGCGATTTCATCTTCGGCCTGCAAGTGGCGTATGCCATATTTTTTGTATCCCGAAATGTATTGCAGAATGTCTGTGGCCGGGGTGATCGGGTATGTACCAAGAAACAGAGGTATATTGGCTTTTTTTGACGCTACTACCAGTCCGAGGGCTACTGCATGGTTGCCAGAGATGTTGCGGTAGTTACCTTTTTCGAATTTGGCCGGTTGCAGGTTGTACTGACGTTTGAAGTCTTCATTTTTAAGGGCGTAATTCCAGCCTGCGTTGAGCACCCTGATGTTGGCTTCCAACATATCCGCATCGTTTTTGAATTTGGCATTTAGCCATTTCACCGTTGCTTCCATGGGTCTGTTAAACAACCAGTAGGTCAGTCCCAGGGCGAAGAAGTTCTTGGTCTTTTTTACAATCTTGGGCGAAATGCCCGATGTTTTGAGTTCTTCTTTGATGATCGCCTCCATGTCGAGGGCAATCACCTGGTATTTTTTTAAAGAGCCATCTTCTAGCGGATTTGAGGAATATTTGGCCAATTTCAGGTTCCTGCTATCAAATCCTTCGAGATTGGCAATGATAATGCCACCTACTTTCAGGTTGCCGAGATTCACTTTGAGCGAGGAGGCATTCATTGCAACCAGCAAATCTATTTCATCGCCATGGGTATTTACTGCAGTAGAACCCAGCTTTATTTGAAATGCACTTACACCATAGAGCGTACCTTCGGGAGCCCGTATTTCAGAAGGGAAGTCTGGAAATGTATTGACATCAACGCCCGAACTTGCCGAAGCATCAGAAAATTGTTTTCCTGCCAATTGCATGCCGTCCCCTGAATCGCCGGCAAATCTAACCGTGATCTCATCAAGGTAGATGATTTCCTTTTCCATAAATAAAAAAATTAAGTGATGAATTATTGCCTCAAAGGCTGTCTATTTTACGCAGTTATTTTAGTAAAAAAAAGTACACCTGAACTGATTGCCAGGTGTACTTTTTTTTTATAACTGATACTTGGTGAGCGCTTTCATGTACTGGGCGCGCTCAAAAGAACTTGGATCAGCGGTTTTGTGCTGGCTCATGCTACCCTGCAACTCGCTTACCGATGCGTAGTCGTTTTCCCGCATCCATTGCTTCATGTGGTCTTCGATGTTGCGTACATGGCCAATGCCATGTTTCAGCAAAGACGAGCAAAGCATGGTTACATTGGAGCCCACCAAAAGCATTTTTACTACGTCGGTACCGGTGTGGATACCACTTGTGGCTGCCAGGTCGGCTTTGATGCTGTCTTTGAGAATGGCGATCCACCTCATGGGTAACCGCATGGCACTAGACTGGCTCAGCAGTAGATTTGGGGTGACTTCAAATTCATCCAGATCGATATCGGGTTGGTAAAAGCGATTGAAAAGCACCAGGGCATCAGCACCGGCCTCGTCAAACCTTTTGGCCATATTCGAAAAGTTAGAAAAAAATGGGCTGAGCTTAAGGGCCACAGGGATGCTTACCGCACCTTTTACAGCTTTCAATATATCTACGTATTGCTGCTCTACCTCAGCACCGGACAACCGGGCATTGGTAGGAATGTAGTAGATATTCAACTCAAGCGCATCTGCTCCTGCCGATTCTATTTCTTTGGCATAATCGGTCCATCCACCAAGTGAGCTGCCGTTCAGGCTGGCTATTATTGGCACATTCACTGCAGATTTAGCCTTGCGAATATGCTCCAGATAGAGTTCAGGGCCCAGTTTATAGTCTTCCACTTCCGGAAAGTAGGTAAGGGCTTCGGCAAATGCATCTGTACCATGTGTTGTGTGGTAGTTATACTCTTTTTCTTCGAGCCTGATTTGCTCTTCGAATAAGGAATACATAACTACGGCACCAATTCCGGCATCCTCCAGTTTTTTGATATTGCTTATGTCCTCCGATAGGGGAGAGGCCGACGCTACCAATGGTGATCGCAGCGTCATGCCCAAATATTTCGTTGATAAATCCATTTTTTGTCCTTTTAATTTTTATTATTCCTCTATTTTTTCGGCACCGCGAGCAGCAAGGTATTGAAAATGCTTAAATCGAGATTCTACATCCAGTTGCGCCTGTTCCATATATTGTTTGGCTAGTGCTGGCTTGCTCTTCATCAGCATTTTAAACCTGTTTTCCATGCCCATATACTCTTCGACTTTCACTTTTCGTGGTCTGGAATCGAGCGTAAGCGGGTTCAGTCCTTCTTTTACATTATCAGGATTGTACCTGTACAAAATCCATTGTCCGGAATCTACTGCTGCTTTTTGGTTTTGCAAAGGATTGGACATATCGATACCGTGAGCGATACAGTGCGAGTAGGCTATGATGATAGATGGCCCGTCGAAGGCTTCAGCTTCAAGGAATGCTTTGAGCGTTTGCTCATCTTTGGATCCGAAGGCCACTACTGCTACATATACCGATTCGTAAGCCATGGCGATCATGCCCAGATCTTTTTTCTTGATGGCCTTACCACTGGCCGAGAACTTGGCGATAGCACCTATTGGAGTTGCTTTAGACGTTTGCCCTCCGGTGTTGCTATACACTTCTGTATCCATCACCAGCACGTTTACGTTTTTACCCGAAGCAAGCACGTGATCCAGTCCGCCAAAGCCAATATCGTAGGCCCAACCATCTCCGCCTACTATCCAGACGCTCTTTTTGGCTAGATAATCGGCTTCTTGCATCAGTCTTTTGGCTTCCGGAGAATCGATGTTCTCCAATTTTGCTTTCAAATCTTTGATGCGCACCCTTTGCTCGAATATTCCTGCTTCGTCAGATTGGTCAGCGCTGAGCAGATCATCGGCAAGTTTGTCGCCGATTTCGCTGGCCAGTTCTTTTACCAGTTGCCTTGCATTCTCTGTTTGCTTGTCTATGGCCAGCCTATATCCAAGTCCAAATTCGGCGTTGTCTTCAAATAAAGAGTTGGACCATGCAGGGCCTCTACCTTCGCTATTTTTATTATAAGGCGTTGTAGGCAGGTTGCCTCCATAGATCGATGAGCATCCTGTGGCGTTGGCAATGAGCATGCGATCACCAAATAGCTGGGTCAGCATTTTGATATAAGGGGTCTCGCCACATCCGGAGCAAGCACCGGAAAATTCGAACAGTGGCTGCTGTAACTGCTGGGTTCTGATGCTGTTCAACGGGATTTTGTTCCTGTCCATTTCCGGAATGCTGAGGAAGAAATCCCAGTTTTTGGCTTCCTGGTTTCTCAATGGCAATTGAGGTTCCATCACAAGTGCCTTTTTGCTCTTGTCGGTCTTTTGCTTGGCAGGACAAACTTCTACACAAACGCCACAGCCTGTACAGTCTTCGGGAGCTACCTGGATGGTGTATTTCAAACCTTCTTCTGCGTATTCTTTGTTCCTTACCTCCACAGACTTGAAAGTCTCCGGTGCCCCGGCAAGTAGCTCGGGTTCGTAGGCTTTGATCCTGATGGTGGCGTGCGGACAAACCATGGCGCACTTGCCACACTGGGTACAGGTATCAAAGTCCCAGGTAGGTATGGTGAGCGCTATGTTCCTTTTTTCGTATTGAGCCGTGCCTGTAGGGAAGGTACCATCTACCGGAAATGCACTTACCGGCAAATCGTCGCCCCGGCCTGCAATGATCTCGCCCAGTACTTTTTCCACAAAATCCGGCGAACCGGCAGGTACTGGCGCTTTGATCTGCGTATTGCTGGTCACCTGTTCGGCGATGTTGACCTCGTAAAGGTTCTCCAATGTATTGTCAACCGCCTGCAGGTTCATTTGTACGATCACTTCACCCTTTTTGCCATAGGTCTTTTTAATGGAGTCTTTAATGGCCTCAATTGCTTTGTCACGTGGCAATACGCCAGAAATGGCAAAGAAACACACCTGCATTACTGTGTTGATGCGTCGGCCCATGCCACTGTTTTCTGCTACGCTTTGCGCGTCGATTACATAAAGCCGGGCTTTTTTGTTTATAAGTTGCGACTGCACTTCTTTTGGCAGGGTCGCCCATATTTCATCTTTGCTGTAAGGGGTGTTTACCAGGAAGGTGCCCCCTTCGGTCAGGTTTTTTAGCATGTCTATGGTGTCTAGAAATACAGACTGATGACACGCTACCAGATTTGCTTTGGTAATGAGGTATGGCGACTGTATAGGATTTGGTCCAAACCGCAAATGGGAAGTGGTGATGGATCCGGATTTTTTTGAGTCGTACACAAAGTATCCCTGAGCGTAGTTGTCGGTGTTTTCGCCAATGATTTTGATGGAGTTTTTATTGGCACCCACCGTACCGTCCGATCCCAAGCCGTAAAACATGGCCCGCACTACATTATTTGGCTCTATGCTCATATTGGCATCAAAGTCCAGACTGGTGTGGCTCACGTCGTCATTGATACCAATCACGAAATGGTTTTTGGCTCCACGGCCATGGTTATTGTACACCGCGCTAACCATCGCAGGGGTAAATTCTTTGGAAGAAAGTCCATATCGGCCTGCCAATATTTGTGGTTTGTTTCTCAACGTGCCAAATTCCTGATCCATACCTTCGTTTATGGCATTCACCACATCAAGATACATGGGGTCGCCTGTCGCACCTGGTTCTTTGGTTCTGTCTAGTACGATGAGTGATTTGGTGGATGCCGGAATGGCTTCCATAAAACGCTGAATGGCAAATGGCCTATAAAGACGAACCATCAACACACCGACCTTTTCGCCATTGCTTTTGAGATGGTCAACGGTTTCTTTTACCGTTTGTGCTGCCGAGGCCATGATCACAATTACACGATCGGCATCTTCAGCTCCGTAATACTCATACAATTTGTATTGTCGTCCGGTTAGTTCGGCAAACATGTCCATGTTTTTCTGGACTATCTCCGGGCATTTATCATAAAAGTGATTTTGCGTTTCCCTGTTTTGAAAAAACACATCGGGGTTTTGGGCTGTACCTCTGATTACGGGATTGTCCGGGGTAAGCGCCCTTCTTCTATGTGCCCTTACCAGATCATCGCTTACCATTACTTTCATGACACTTTCCGGTACCACTTCTATTTTGGCTACTTCGTGTGAAGTTCTGAATCCATCGAAAAAATGAAGGAAAGGGATCCGCGATTCGAGGGTCGATGCCTGGGCAATGAGGCTAAAGTCCATCACTTCTTGTACGGAAGCAGATGCAAGCATCGCAAATCCGGTCGATCTGGCAGCCATTACATCTGAATGATCGCCAAAAATGGACAATGCATGGGTGGCCAATGACCTTGCCGATATGTTGAATACCGTGGAAGTGAGCTCCCCGGCAATTTTGAACATATTCGGTATTTTCAATAATAATCCTTGCGAAGCAGTGAATGTAGTAGTGAGCGCTCCGGCTTGCAATGATCCGTGTACCGCGCCCGCTGCACCACCTTCGCTTTGCATCTCTGCTATACTGGGGATATTGCCCCAGATGTTCTTGATACCTTTTGCAGCCCATTCGTCTGCCCACTCTGCCATGTTAGACGATGGAGTAATAGGGTAGATGGCACAAACCTCGTTCACTCGGTATGCTACATACGCAGCCGCCTCATTGCCATCTATGGTAAGATATTTTTTTCCCTTCATAATGATGAAATGTTATATAATTAGAGTCAAAAAAAATTCCGTGATCAATAAAATCCTTTTACAGAATATCAAAAATAGCAATCCAATTCTGTATTAAAGCTGATTTAAATCATGTTTGAAATGATAAATGAAAAGCACAAAATGAAGGAAGTGACCCAGGTCACTTTATGAAAATAAAAAAGCCCCAAAAACATGTTTCAAGAGCTTTTTATAATGATTCTAAATAAGGCGGGAAGCAAACTAAATATGGGAAATCAGGCTATTTGTTGGCAATTGCCTCCTTATAACCCAGTTCAAATAGACGCTTGATGTATTTGCCCACCACATCAAATTCCAGGTTGACTTTGCTGCCTTTTTTATAGGTTTTGAAGGTCGTTACTTCCATGGTATGTGGTATAATAGTGACGCGGAATTTTCCGTCTTCTACATTGAATACTGTGAGGCTCACGCCATCAATACAAATAGATCCTTTTTCGACCAAAAAGTTGCCTGTAGTCTGGTGATCAAACTCAAAATCAAACAACCAACTTCCTTCCAACTCTTCCACGTAAGTGCATACCCCGGTCTGGTCTACATGACCTTGCACCATGTGTCCATCAAATCGATATCCCGAAGCCATGGCCCGCTCCAGGTTCACGATATCACCAAGCTTCAGCGCTCCCAAATTTGTTTTTTGAAGGGTCTCCTGCACCGCGGTCACCTGATAGCTATCACCTGCAATGCCTGTAATGGTGAGGCAGACGCCATTGTGGGAAAGGCTGTCATTTACCTTCATCTCGTGTGCAAATGGAGCAGCCAGGGTAAAGGTTTTGTTGGTGCCCTCCTCTTCTATTTTCTTTACTGTTCCGGTGGTTTCTATTATTCCTGTAAACATGTAGCTTAAAAATTAACGAATGAATATTTGTGTCGTATCGGATATTTAAAGACGAATTTGAGACTGGTATATAGTATTTCGCCCATATTTTGGCAAGCCAAAAACTCCTTGTCGTTGTACATCTTCGACAGGTCTTCTCGCAGCGATTCTACATTCTTTTTGGGGGCGATCTCATCTTGCATCATGGCCTTTACCAGGTTACGTATGGCCGGCCCTGAGATTTTAGATTTGAGCCGGTTGGCGATGAGCGATCTTTCCTCTTTTTGATATTGCATTTCCAACTCCGGAGCCAGGTTTTTCATGCCCAGTTGTATAATAGGATTATTTTGTTTGAAGTACTGTGGCATATAGATGGCCGATCGGCCTTCAAATGCTTCCTGGTCGAAATCAATGGCGCGAATGCGATAGTGTATTTCATCAAAATCGGGTATGACTTCCACCACAAAGTTGCTGGAGTGCATATCGCCAAGCAAGCGCACCAGGCATCGCTCATTGAATTTGATGAACTCCTTTGACAAGCGCATGGCATTGAGGTTGGGGTCTTTCAGGTTTCTGTTTATAAAATCATCACCCGGTATGCCCTGGATGTGTTCTTCAACCAGGGTATTGTCGCAAACCAAAAAATTGATTTTACTGGGTGAAATCAAGTGCTCCAATTCCAGTCCATACACCCGGGAGGCATCGGCAGTTTTGATATAGAAATAGTCAAAAAGATCATTGATCTTGTTGACAATGCGGACTCTGAACGGCTTGGTATTGCCATAAGTACAGAGGTCGATTCTGTCTATGTAGAGGTGCTCCATTACCGATACATCGCCGGCAGCTTTGAGTAGGGCATATATTTTTTGAGCGATTCGTGTACTTGCTGCATTTCGCTTTGCGGATGCAAAACGGTTTCCCAGAGGGTGTCTTTGCCCTGGTTGTCGATAAAGGGGATGCTATTGTCGAAGCGGTGCAGGTCCTGGTAGGTGATTGGCAATTTAACTTCCCTTTCCTGATTTACAAGATATTCCCGTAAGGGTTCTTTGATGGTGTACACCAACTTCTTTTTACTGATAAATGCCATATACGAATGCTCACGGTTTCGATCCGGGCAAATTTAGCGGAAAATATGCAACATGCAGGCTGATAATCAAAAATTGGTCAATTCGCGGACGAACACCGACTCTGCCTCATCGACCCATTGTCTGAAATAGGCACTAGGTTGGTAAAGCGGCAAATATGCCATAAATCGACTGAGATCAAATGAGTTTCCCTTGATACCCGCACCGGCTATTTCGCCGTCGAGGGCATTGCAGGCTTGTTCGTATTGTCCTTCAACCGGAATCATAAAGACCGGCTTTTGTAGATAGAGCGCCTCGCAGACCGATTCGAATCCTGCTGTGGAAACAAAGCCTTTGCAGCGTCGCATCAGATCGGTAAATAGTTCATTGTTAATTTGGTGAAAGGTGAGATGCTCATGTGGCTGATATGTTTCGGGCATATTTTTTCTGTCCCAAAAGCAATGAATTTCCATTTCGGGATGTAGCGCGTGCCAGGAGATCAGGTCTTCGGCATATCCATCGTTGACCATATAGGCCAGCAGAAAATCGCCCGGCCGGCTTTTACTTTTTTGCGTTTCTTCTTTGAGCAAAGGCGGTACCACCACCAACTTACCCACATGGGCAGGATGATAGGGGCGAAAAGACAACGCCAGGTATTTGTCGCAATTTTGTGAAGTGATTTTATTGTTGAGCAGAAACAATTTTTTTTCCATCTCACGGTCAGCTTCAAAAGGAAAATCAGGATGTCTGGTTAGGAATTGGCGTCCTATGCACACATGTTTTAGATGATGGGTGTGGTAAAAACGAAAATAAAAACCTCCCAGAAAATCATAAAAGTTGATGAGTACATCGGGTCGGGTTTCTTTTACTTTTTTATGGATCAAATCCAGGCTTTGCTTGTACTTTCCCAATAGACGGGCATTGAAGGTAATGGATTTGTAAATATTCAATGATTTGTTGTGCTTGTCGAGAACGAAGTTGGGCGAAAGAATAGTATCGGCAGGGGAGCCGATTTGCTCGAAAAAATAAGGAGGAATCACCCTTCTGTCGCTTTTGCCAATGAAGGTATGAACAACTTGGTGCCCGGCGTTTTGCAGTATCTTAGATAGCGTAATGGCTTGAGTCATATGGCCGCGGCCTTCGCCTTGAACCAGAAAAACAAATTTCATACTTTAGGCAATAATTAAGTGCCGAATTAAATTAAAAAATATCACGGGGATGTTATGTGCGTGTTATTTTTTGCTTTCGAGTTTTTCTTTGATATAATCTACAGCCTGGCTGATGGTGGTAAGTTTTTCCGAATCGCTGTCGGGTATGCGCAGGTCAAAAACTTGCTCAAACTCCATGGTAAGTTCGGCATAGTCAAGAGAATCAATACCCAAATCTTTGATAAGATTAGCATCAGGGGTCACTTCAGTTTCTGAAATGCCCAATTTATTTACAAGAATTTCTGTAATTTTCGAAGCGATTACTTTATCCATGGGCTGTTGGCTTATTTAGTCACTAAACTAATGAAAGTTTGTGCCATCAAAAATATTTTTAATTAAAACCGAAGAATGAATTCAGTCCCTTCATCAACTTTCGATTTTACAGATAGCGAGGCATTGTGTTGCCGCATGATTTGACGCGAAAGACTCAACCCTATACCTGACCCCGTTTTTTTGGTGGTGAAAAAAGGAATAAAAATCTTGGATTGAGCCTCTTCGTCTATTCCAGGGCCGTTATCTTTTAATACAAATAGCGTGTTGTTTTTCTCGTCCTGATAGGCCAGTAGTTCTATGATCTTGTTTTCCCGTTCTTCAAGGGCCTGCACAGCGTTCTTGATCAGGTTGATCAAGACTTGCTGGATCAATTCAGGATCTATGCTCAAGGCCAGGTTGTTGGGTTTAACATTCACTATAAATTTGATCTGATTGGCCTCTATTTCATTTCTGAGCAACACTGTGATCTGATCAAACAATTCCATCACGCTTACCATTCTGAATTTCGGCTCCGGAGTATGGGTAAGGCTTCGGAAGTCATTGACAAAGCGGATTAAGCCATCGCTACGCCGCTGTATGGTTTGCACAGCCAGGTGAATATCTTCGAGGTCTTCTTTGTCTATGCTTGGGCTTTCCTCACTCTTGTCGAGATAGGCCACCAGCTCACCTTCTACGGTATTGGCCAGAGACGATATCGGTGTCACCGAATTCATGATTTCGTGGGTAAGCACCCGTACCAGCTTTTGCCATGCTTCCATCTCCTTTTCTTCGAGTTCCGATCTGATGTTTTGCAGTGAGATCAGTTTGAAATTTTCTTTGCCCAGGGTGAGCTCGATGGCATAGACGGAGAGTTGCCGTTCGTCGCCCCCTATTTCTAAGGTTATTAGCGATCTTCCACCTGTTTTTAAATCCCAGAAGCAGCGCACCAGCTCTTCGCTGATCTCCCTGAGATGATCGATATTTTTTACGTTCTCGATTTTAAGCAGGCGTTTGGCGGCAATGTTCATTATTTGTACTTCTCCCTTTTCATTGAAGGTAAGCAGCCCGATGCCCACGTGCTGCACTATGGTAGTGAGGTATTGTTGTCTTTCGTCTTTATGGAGTCTGGATTTTTTGAGCTTTTTGATTACCATTCAAATTGCTCGTTGAGGTAGTGGCTATAGGCATCATTCCCATTGTTTTTCTTCGAAATGGAGAAATCGTTGTTTTTGATGGCCTCAAAAAATCGATGATGTCTTGATTCGTTTTGTCGATAAACTTGATGAGCGCGATTACCTGCACTACCACTAAGGTGAGCACCAGCAATACGGTGAGTGCAAATGCATCTGAACTGACCAATTCAAATAGCAGGAACAATGTCAATGCAATGGCAGATATCCTGACTATAATTTGAAACCTCAGATTGCTATAGCCCATGTTTTTCGAGTCTGCGATATAACGAGGCCCTGGTCAATCCCAGCTCTTTGGCGGCTTTGGAAATATTGCCGCTATGCTTGTTGATGGCTTTTTGAATAACAGATTTTTCAACAGATTCCAGATTGTAATTTTCCACATTGATGTCATCGGCAGCTGCATTGCTATTCAAAAAGAAAAAATCATCTGGGGAAAGGACATTGTTTTCGCCCATGATCACCGCCCTTTCTATGGCATGTTGCAGCTCTCGGACGTTTCCTGGCCAGGTATATTTTTGCAGCCTTTTAATGGTATTGATCGCAAATGTTTTGACGGGCTTGCGGTATTTTTTACAATACATTTCTACAAAGTGATCTGCAAGCAACTGAATATCTTCCTGCCTTTCTCTAAGAGGTGGGATATGAAGTTCGACCGTGTTGATACGGTACAGCAGGTCTTGTCTAAACTCATTGTCCTTTACCATATCATAGATAGGCATATTGGTGGCACATATCAGTCTGATGTCTATGCTGGTAGGTTTGTTGGCACCGATTCGGGTTATTTGTCGGTTTTGCAGAGCGCTAAGCAGTTTCGATTGCAGGGGTAAGCTCAGATTGCCGATTTCATCCAGGAAAAGTGTGCCTGTATTGGCCACTTCAAACCTGCCGGTGCGGTCTTCTTTGGCATCGGTAAATGAACCTTTTCTATGCCCAAACAACTCGCTTTCGAAGAGTGTTTCGGTGATGGCGCCCATGTCCACTCCGATAAAAACATTGTCTTTGCGCAGCGACCTTCTGTGTAGAGCTCTGGCTACCAGTTCTTTGCCGGTACCATTTTCACCCAGGATGAGCACATTGGCATCGGTCATGGCCACCTTGTCTATGATGTCAAATACTTTTTTGATGGCATCGCTGTTGCCCAGGATGTCCTTAAAGGGCTGGTTGCTATCATCCTGAAGCTGCTTTTTTGCCTTTTTCAGCTTGTCCACTTCGTTGTACGACCTTTTTAGTTTTATGGCCGCAGAGATGGTTGCCAACAATTTTTCATTTTGCCAGGGTTTAAGCACGAAGTCCGTAGCGCCTTCTTTTAGCGCTCTTACTGCCATTTCCACATCTCCAAAGGCCGTGATCAGTATCACCACGGCATTGGGATCGCGTTCGGTGATCTGGCTGAGCCAATAAAAACCCTCTTTGCCACTGGTAATGTCTTTGCTAAAATTCATGTCGAGCAAAATGACATCGTAGGTATCGTTGTTGAGCAAAAAGGGTATCTTGTTGGGGTTCTTTTCGATGGTGACCTGATGTGCGTGTTTTTTGAGCAGCATCTTCGCAGCGAGCAAAACGTCCTCATCGTCATCTACGATTAGTATTTTTCCGATTTCTTTATCCACAGGGTAGTATTTATTTTTTGCCAGGGTTCCAAATTAGTGCCAACAATATGAGGCTCCTTATTATCAGTGGTTTAGCTTTTGCAAAAATGAACACTTCAGTTTTGTGGTCGATTGTGTCCATATTTATGTATCATAAACGGACACAAGTTACCGACTTTTTAATATTATCACATGCTTGATCGCAGGTAATTTGATACCTTTTAAAATTTTCAAATGATTACGATAAATATTGAGATTTAATAATTTCTTTATATATTTAAGGGTTGTTTTTGTGGATTTTATCATTAATCCATTTAAAAATTTGAGTTTTTGACCAATTACCCCGACTTGTCGGGGTTTTTTTATTTATACAAAAAAATATTTTTGTCTGTAAAAAGATATAGAAGATCATGATTGATAATGGCAAATTTCCAATTGCCATGCGGAAGGGTTCTTGCGACTACTGCGTCGCTGTATAAATTTCGTCTCATCAACAGATCACCATCCAGGTAATAAATCTCATCTTGCCAAAAATCAAAATGTACCGCATTGCTCACCGGGTAGGTCTTGAGATAATTGCCCAGGGTATCGAATATAAGAATGCCTGCATCTTTAGTGCTGATAAACAATCGGTTTTGATATTCCAGACAGTAGAGAAGTTGATGGCTTTGATTGCTCAACAGCAAATCGAGTGGAGTAGTGGAGGTAATTCTTTTTGAATCGATGTTGTATTTTTTTAAGCTGAAATCCCGTTGATCTATCAGCCAGACATTGTTGTCGAATGATGAGGTGGCGATTTCGGCAAATCCGATCTCATCTGCATAAAAATGATAATCTTCGTGCAAAGACAATGTTCGGTTGATTAAGCGAAATTGTTGCAAATCTCTATGAAAGGTGAAAACCCTTAGCCCATGGCGAGCTTCCAATATGGTAATGCCACCTGGGTCAGCCGGCGAAAAAATCAAATGGATGTTTTAGCTCAGCATCGTATTTGATTACGTCTCCATCATAGGTGCCTATGTACACATTGCCTGCCTTGTCGAGCGAGACATCAGACGGGGCTTCGATTGCAACACGTTGCTGCAATTGATATTCGCTACGGTTGGCCTGAGGCAAAAGTGGCAAAAGCCATATAAAAAGATGCAAGGCACACATCAATTTTCATTATAAATTTTCAGTTCGAATGCTTCCCCATCGAAGCTCCCATAGGAACATTTGTTCACCCATTCACCCAGGTTGTAGTAGCGGCTGTTTGGCCCTATTTCTATATCGAGCGCCAAGTGGCGGTGTCCGAATATATAAATATCGTAATGGGACTTTTTCTCCATCTCTCTGCAATATTGGATGAGAAATTCTTTTTCGCCAAAGAATATTTCGTCTGATTCTTTTTTTGCAAGCGGCTGGATTTTGACCATCTTTTTGCCATGCCAATGCCCAGATCAGGATGGATCCAACGAAATAGCCATTGGGCCATCTTGCTGGTGAAAATGCGTTTTAATATTTTGTAAAATGAATCTCCCGGGCCTAGTCCATCTCCATGGCCAACCAAGAGTTTGCGACCGTTTATGTGCAACCCGATAGGCGAAGTAAAAACTGTCAGGTGCAATTCTTTCTGAAAGTAATCGAACATCCAAAGGTCATGATTGCCGGTAAAGAAATAAAGCTTAATCCCGCTATCGACCAGCTCCGCTATTTTGCCCATAAAACGAATGTGACCTTTAGGAATTGCATGTTTGTATTCGAACCAAAAATCAAAAATGTCGCCAACCAAAAATATGGCCTGGGCATCGGGAGCAATGGAATTGAGCCACCTTACTATTTTCTTTTCTCGTTCGATTTCGTGGGTGGTGGAAAAACCGGAGAATCCGAGATGAAAGTCAGAGGCGAAATATATCTTTTTGTTGGGAACCAGATCAATGGCTAGGTCAGACATAAGGCAGAAATCAAAAAAAAGGCAGTAGGACTGCCTTTTAATGCGATATGATTTTTAAGATTCTTTTTCGGGCGCGACAGTATCATCAATTTCAACTTCGGTGTCGGCGTCATTCCCGGTAGATTTGATTTCTTGTTCTTTGTTCTTTTTGGCCTTTTTGGCGTCCTTTACCTTGTCGGCAGCCTTTTTCTTTTCTTTGTTGGCTTCAAGAGTGCCGTTGGTAAACTCCTGGTAGGTGGTTTGCCTGTCAAAAGGCCTTTTGCCAATGAGACGCTCCAAATCACTCTGAAAAATAATTTCCTTTTCAAGAAGTTCTTTTGCAACCACTTCCAGATCATCGAGTTTGTCTTTGAGCAGCTCTTTGGTTCGGTTGTAGGCCGATTCTATCAGCATATGTACTTCCTGATCTATCGTGCGTGCTGTTTCTTCTGAATATGGTTTGGTGAAGCTATATTCCGATTGCTTGGAATCATAGAAGGAAACATTGCCAATCTTCTCATTCATGCCATAAATGGTCACAATGCTATAGGCCAATTTGGTGACACGTTCCAGATCACTCAGGGCACCTGTGGATATTTTGCCAAAAACGATCTCTTCCGCAGCACGTCCACCAAGGGTCATGCTCATTTCGTCCATCAATTGCTCGGTTTGATACAGAAATTGTTCTTTGGGCAAATACTGCGCATAGCCCAAGGCAGCCACACCGCGGGGCACAATACTCACTTTTACCAAAGGATCGGCATGTTCGAGAAACCATCCCGCGACCGCATGGCCGGCTTCATGATAAGCCACTATTTTCTTTTCTTCGGGCGAAATGATTTTACTTTTCTTTTCCAGGCCACCTATTACCCGGTCTATGGCATCATGAAAATCATCCATATCCACGGCTTTTTTGTTCTTTCTGGCACCAATCAAGGCTGCTTCGTTGCATACGTTGGCAATTTCTGCTCCGGCAAAGCCAGGCGTTTGGGCAGCTAATTTTTTGGTATCAACCGATTTGGAAAGTTTAAGTGGTTTTAAGTGTACTTTAAATATGGCTTCTCGACCTATGATGTCTGGTTTGTCAATGCTTATTTGCCTGTCAAAGCGACCTGGTCTGAGCAGCGCCGAATCAAGTACGTCGGGCCGGTTGCTCGCTGCCAAAATGATGACACCGGAGTCAGTGGCAAATCCATCCATTTCTACCAGCAGGGAGTTCAATGTGTTTTCTCTCTCATCATTGGAGCCTGGCATTTGGCCTCTTCCTCGCGAACGTCCAATAGCATCAATTTCGTCTATAAACACGATACACGGAGCTTTCTCTTTGGCTTGTTTAAACAGATCCCGAACCCTTGCCGCTCCAACGCCAACGAACATTTCGACAAAGTCTGATCCGGATAAGGAAAAGAAGGGTACTTCTGCTTCACCAGCTACTGCTTTGGCAAGCAGGGTTTTGCCCGTACCGGGCGCACCAACCAGCAGGGCACCTTTCGGAATTTTGCCTCCAAGATTGGTAAATTTTGATGGTTCTTTTAAGAAGTCAACAATTTCTTTTACTTCTTCTTTGGCTTCTTCGAGACCCGCTACATCTGCAAATGTGATTTTTACTTTGTTTTCTGCATCAAAGAGGGCAGCTTTTGATTTTCCGATATTGAATATCTGTCCACCTGGCCCTGCTGTTCCTGTCATTCGACGCATAAGCACCCAGAAAATGATGATTACCAGAAAGAGAAAACCCCAGTTGACCAGTATGCCGGTAAAATCTGAGCGATCATCCAGCTTGTACGTAATGCTTTTGCCTTCAGGAAGTTCACTTTCCAGTTCCCTGAATTTAGTTTCAAAGCTTTCTGCCGAAACAATTTTAAATCTGAATTGTGGCGTAGAGCCGAAGGAATAAGATTGTGCCTCGGGGATATTGTATTCCGAACTGGCTAAGCCCTCCTCATTGAGAAAAACCTCAACGATGTCCTGATTTTTGATAATGATTATTTCTTTTACGTGCCCTTTTTTGGCTATTTCTTCAAATTTCCGCTCGTTGATTTCCTGTATGCCAGAGGATTGATTGAAATAAAAAATAGAAAAGAAAAGCATAACAAGTGATAGAATAATCCACACTTGGTAATTTGGCTTTTGTGGAGTTTTAGGCATAAAACTCTTTTTCTTATTTGGAATATCTGCCATTATGATTGGTTAAATAATAATTTTTTAAAACAACAATAAATATCATGGAAAGTTATTGGTCTTCCACCCGTGTAATTACCGCATCTCCCCACAACTCCTCAAGACCATAAAAAGACCGTATATTATTTCGAAAGACGTGCACAACTACGTTGACGTAGTCTAACAAAATCCATTCCTTATTTTCAAAGCCCTCACGGTGCCAGGGTTTTTCATTGGCAGCTAGCTGTACTTCTTTTCAATGGAGTCTGATATGGCATCGACCTGGGTATCCGAGGTTCCGGAGCATATGATGAAAACATCTGCCACGGCATTTCCTATGTGTTTTAGATCGAGAATGACAATATTGGTGCCTTTTTTTTCCTGTATACCTTTTACTATATATTTGCTCAAAATTTCAGTCTGAAACGATAATTACTTGTTTTTTTTTACCTTATTCTGTTTGGGATTA
>JAAUQL010000219.1 GCA_012033595.1 Cyclobacteriaceae bacterium
GCTAATGCGGTTATTGAAATCTATCAGGCCGCTGCCAGGATTGAGGGCATAGTAGCGCTTTAAAACGATATTCTAAAAATACTATTTTTGGTTCTCCGTTTCGTCTAACTTTATCGCATGGTAAAGTTCCTTTATCAAATCAAAAAAAGTAAAGCATATCCAAATTAATTCAAAAGCCTATGTGGATAGAAGAAAACAACCGACTTAAAAAGACTTTCAAGTTTAAAGACTTTACCGAAGCGTTTGGCTTTATGACGAAAGTAGCACTCATAGCAGAAAAGGCAGATCATCATCCTTTCTGGACAAACGTCTATAACACGGTTAGTTTTGAACTCTCCACACACGATGCTGGCAATACTGTTACGGATAAAGATCGAAAACTAGCCAAAGCTATTGATCAACTTGTATAATTGTGTCTGCTGAAGCTACTTCTTTATATCTGGTACCAACCCCTATTGGCAATCTGGCTGATATTACGTTACGGGCGCTGGATGTACTAAAATCCGTTAACACTATTTTAGCAGAGGATACTCGCACATCGGGGTTTCTACTCAAACACTATGAAATTTCAAAACCACTTCAGAGCTTTCATATTTTTAATGAACACAAAACATTGACTGGATTAATTACCCGTATGCAACAGGGCGAAGTAATGGCTCTGGTAAGCGATGCGGGGACACCCGGTATCTCTGATCCGGGTTTCTACTAGTTCGTGAAGCTTTGAAGGCAGGCTTAAAAGTTGATTGCTTACCCGGTGCTACTGCTTTGATTCCCGCTTTGGTAAAGTCTGGATTTCCAACCGATCGGTTTGCCTTTGAAGGTTTCCTTCCCCATAAAAAAGGTCGGCAAACCATGCTGAAAAATTAAGTGAGGAAGATCGAACGATTGTGCTTTATGAGTCGCCTCATCGGTTAATCAAAACGTTAGAACAGATCATTGAATTTTTTGATCCTCAACGATTGGTTTCTGTTTCGCGCGAGCTTACCAAGTTCCATGAAGAAACTAAAACAGGTACGGTTACTGAAGTGCTTGAACATTTTAAACAAAAAGAAGTGAAGGGCGAGATTGTTATTGTGATCAATGGCAAAGAAAAATAAATCAATCTGGAGTCCGTGGAGTTTGTTTGCTCTCGCTACTGTGCTTCTCGCGGCTGGTTGGTTAATGAAGCCCTTTCCTATTTTGATTTTTGTTGGATTTGCACCCCTATTTGCCTTGCTAGACTATGCCCGCGATTCCAAAAACCCCTGGAATCGATTTGAACTCATTCTTCTCGCACTTACCATTTCATATTTCGCGGCAAGCTTTTTTGATTTTCAATTAATAATTTTTGTTTTAGTCCAATCCATTGCGTTTACCCTCGCCTTTGTTGGGTATTCATTTGCTTATCAAAATATCGGCTCCCGGTTAGGTAAGTTTACAGTCATCTTCTTTTGGCTAGGTCTTGAATTTGTGTTCTTAAACATCCCTTGGCGGGAGCAGACCTTGTTCCTTGCGGATTCTCTAAATCTGGTTCCAGACTGGATCAATTGGACCCATCATACCGGCTATTTGGGAGTATCCTTATGGATATTGTCAGTCAATCTCGTATTCTACCTTTCGTTCTTCCATAAAGGCACATTCAATCTTTATCTTTTCATACTGGCAATGGTATTAATCGCCATCCCGATTGTCCTTTCTTACCAAATGGATACCATAGGTGTAAATCGCGCACAAATGATTTCGTTCTACGCGAGTGAATCAAATATCTTACAAGAGAAATCCACAGGTGAATTGGTAGCACGAACGGCCGCCTGGGTTTCGGTGTTAATTATTTTGCTGTCTTTTGTTAAGAATCAAACCAAGAAAAAATGAACTTATCCTTGTTAGAAAAAGATGTGATCGCATTATGCGAAGAAGTAGGTGAGTTTATGAACAAGGAAAGCGAAAATTTTTGATCTTTCGAAAATCGAAACAGAAAGGAAGTTTCGAGCAACCTGGTATCGTATGTAGATAAATGAATCGTGAAAAAAGACTCGTTGCAAGACTAACTCCAATTATTCGCCGGGCGCTGGCTTTTTGGCAGAGGAAGGAACCGAGACAAAAGGCTCCAATGAATACCGATGGGTCATTGACCCCTTAGATGGAACAACAAATTATTTGCACGGTTTGCCTCTATACGCAATTAGCATTGGTTTAGAATTGGAAAGGCAAAACGGTGATGGGAATTGTTTATGATATAAGTAATCGTGATTGCTATCATGCTATTGAAAATCAACCAGCCTACCGCAATCAAAAAGAGATCAGAATATCCCAAATAAATAAATTGGAAGAAAGTTTATTGGCTACGGGGTTCCCCTATTATCATTCCGAAAAAAAAGAAGAATATCTTGAAATAATAAAAGTCTTTCTGGAACAAACGCATGGCATTCGCAGACTTGGGAGTGCGGCTATGGATCTGGCCTACGTAGCCTGCGGTAAGTTAGAAGGATTTTTCGAATACAATCTATCTCCGTGGGACGTTGCCGGAGGTGCCTTTCTGGTGCAGCAAGCAGGCGGCACAGTGACTGATTTCTCCGGGGGTACCAATTATATTCACGGAAAAGAATTATGTGCCGGTGGAAAAATCCATGCGCTCAAAGGCGATTTTACGCCCATCCGGTGACCACGCCGGATAATCTTCCTGACGATTGGGTGTATTGGTGATGTTGGTGGTTTCGTTTGTGTTCAGGTTATAAATGTAAATATCCTGATTACCATCCGCCAGGAGACAAATGCAATCAGTCGTCCTGAGGGTGACCATGCTGGCGAAAAATCAGCCGAATCGGATGAATCGGGTAAACGCTGTGCTGGCTCAGAAGCATCGGCACGAACAATGAAAATATCGAGATGGGTGCCGCGTTGATAACCCTCATACGCCAGGAATACACCGTCCGGACTCCACGTGGGTCCCGCCTCAAATGCCAGATTGTATGTTAAACGGGTGGTACTGTTGGTCGGCAGATCATAGACATACAAATCCCAGTTGCTGTCCTGCTCACGGGATGCATAAGCAATCCGTGTCCCATTGGGTGACCAGACCGGATCACGATCATCCTCCGGAGAACTGATCAAGCGGATTGGCTCCCGTCCACCTACAGGAACTGCCCAGATGTCTGTTTGTCCAAGTTCACGCTGAGTGTAGATCATACTCCCGCCTGCTTGCAGCAC
>JAAUQL010000015.1 GCA_012033595.1 Cyclobacteriaceae bacterium
TATGGAAACAATAATGACCTGTAATAGGTAGGCGGAGGTGCGGTCAGGGTTCTTTTGTGCCCTGCAATGTGACAACGAACGAACCGGTTTCAAGATTGTCATTTAGAAAAATCGAAAGAGACCTTATCCAAAGTGCGCATTTCGGGTGGAGGCCGATGCAATGTGACCCATGCCTGCTTCGACCCTGGTGAAATGGTTGGCTACTATCCTCGTGGACACAAAGAGCTTCTGGGGCCGTTTCATTCTTTTCTTTGTGGCGATATGATGGCATGGCTTTCAGGCCATGGCGTGGAGACCAAGATAGAAGAAGACGGCAGGGTGTTTCCGGCCAGCGACCGATCACAGAGCATTGTCGGGTGCTTCATGGAGCTGACCAACCGCTATGGAATAGCGCTGAAAACCCAATGTGGCGTAGAAGGCCTTAGCGCCCAAAACAATGGCTGGTCGCTAAAAACCACGCAGGGAAATTTTCAGGCAAAAAATGTACTGATCGCTACCGGCAGCAGTCCGGCTACCTGGAAAATGATCGCCACATTGGGTCACGGCATCATCGATCCCGTTCCTTCTCTCTTTACCTTCAACATCAGACATCCGCTGCTCGACGGGCTTTTGGGCATTTCTGTACCCCTGAGTAAGGTGAACATCCCTGAGATGGGTCATGCACAAGCTGGACCTTTGCTCATTACCCATTGGGGACTGAGCGGCCCGGCGATTTTGAAGTTGTCGGCCTGGGCTGCCAGGGAGCTAGCAGCCAAAAATTACCACTTCAGTATCAACATCAACTGGATAGACAAAGCGTACGAAGATGTGCTACAGCATTTTATAGAAGGCAAAAAAGAAACCGGCAAAAGAAAACTTATATCCACGCCCCAATTTGGCCTGCCCAAAAGGCTTTGGCAAAGGATGATAAGCTTACTGAAACTGGAAGAAGCCAACTTTGCCGATCTCAGTCAACAACAAATGCATGAGTTGACGGGCTATCTTTGTGCATGCGCCTTGCAGGTGAAGGGGAAAAGTACGTTCAAGGATGAATTTGTGACCTGCGGTGGGGTCGATACCAAAGAAATCAACTTCAAGACCATGGAAAGCAAAAAATTTCCGGGGCTTTATTTTGCCGGGGAAGTGATCAATATAGACGCACTCACCGGGGGATTCAACTTTCAGGCTGCCTGGACCGAAGCCTTCGTGGCTGCCAAAGCACTGACCGAAAAGGCATAACAAATCTCAAATCACAAATCCCAAATCTCAAATCCCAAAATCAAATCGCATAACCTAAATTAATTCCAAAGGACTTTTCATAACTTGGTTTTTGAGTTTCGATCATTATTTCTTATTTTATTTTTGTTATTTGGTGTTTGTCTTTTCAGTACGATCAGGCACTGAACATTATCAGTTTTAACCATTTTCAAACCAGATACAAACCAATGAATACGCCCAACAAACCTACTACCTTCTTTTTTATCGTCGTTATTCTTGCACTCGTGTGGAATCTGATTGGCCTTGCATCTTTCGCCATGGATGTCACCATCTCACCGGATGCTCTGGCGGCCTTGCCCGCAGACCAACGCGCCCTGTACGAATCTACACCTATGTGGCTGAAGGTGCTCTATGGCCTGGCTGTGGTTACCGGCACTTTTGGTTGTATTTTGCTATTAATGAAAAAATCGCTTGCCAGACCAATCCTTATCATTTCTTTTGTGGCTGTGCTCGTACAGATGATTTACTCCCTTACGATGAGCAAAGCGTTGGAGGTGTATGGTTCTGCCGGTGTCATTATGCCGCTTGTTGTATTGCTCATTGCAGGGTTCCTGGTTTGGTATGCCAATAAGGCAAAAAAGGCAGGCTGGTTGCGATAAGCTCGCTGGCTTCCATATGGGATTTTCCGGCAGTTTGAATCAATTGCGGTACGTCTGAAGGTAGATCGGGACGAAAGGGAAGTTTCCTAAGTTGCATACAAGCCATACGGTTTGGCATGTTTGTCTTCAGATTGAATGTAAACGAGAGATGTGCTCGTGCCTGGAATTAAGCGATTTAATCAGATACCAAAAAATTAATTATATGAAAATCAGTGTAATCCTGTCCGCATTTGCCATTTTTTGCTTCCCTTTTTCCTCCTGCAATCTCGATGACGATCAATTTATTCCTTCGGAGCATATTACCATCAGAGAGGAGGCTTTTAGTGAATATAATGCAATAGAGGTATCGGGTGTCTTTACCGTTTATATCACTTTCTCAGCTATTGAAGAGTCGATCAAAGTGGAAGCCAATGAAAATCTGCAACCGTATATTGAAATAGCAAAGGACAAGGATATTCTTAAAATTGGCCTTACCGAAAACCTCAATATTTCGGGTACTGCCAAGCTCAACATTTATATAATCACAAATAACATAGAAAACTATATGGCTTCCGGTACTGCACGTTTTTTGGTCGAAGGGCTCATCGATACCGACAATGTGGGCATTTACCTCTCGGGAGCCAGTGCCTTCAAAGGTTCGATGATCGCCCAAACCTTGCGTGCTGAGTTGAGCGGTGCCTCAAAAATGGATATTGACGGTGTCGCAGACTATGGTGAGATGGAGGCAGGAGGGGCATCGGTTTTAGGTGATTATGATTTTAAAATCAACAAACTCAATATCAATCTGTCGGGAGCCAGCAACGCATGGTTCACAGTCTTACAGTCTATCGATGTGGTAGCCTCAGGGGCGAGCAATCTTATGTATATGGGAACAGCGACCATTTCGAGCCAGGATCTTTCAGGCGCTTCAGAGGTAAAAAAGGAGGGATGACCTGCTTTCGAAGAGGACTGATGATAAATCAAGTGCCTTCGCGAAAGGAGCCTGACTCATGTTGGCTAGCTACCGGAATTTGGAACCGCAGTTCGGACGGCTGTTTCCTGCAAATTGAGGTTTAAAACTATGCAACAACGAAAAAAGCCACTAATCAAGTGGCTTTTTCGATGGATTTGTATGGGATTGCTTACAGGTGCTCTGCCAGCCAGTCTCCTACTTGAGAGGTTTTGTAGGCTTTGCCTTCGGCGATATCTTCAGTTACCATACCGGCAGTCATCGATTTGTCCACCACATCGCGGATGGCTTTAGCTTCTTCCGTCAGGTCGAAGGCCAATTCCAACATCATGGCTGCTGATAAGACAGTAGCAATAGGGTTGGCGATATCTTTGCCGGCTGCCTGTGGATAGGAGCCGTGGATTGGTTCGAAAACTGAGGTATGGATGCCTACAGAGGCAGAGGGCAACAGACCAAGGGAACCGGTAATAACACTGGCTTCGTCAGAAAGAATGTCTCCGAACATATTTTCGGTCACCATTACGTCAAATTTTTTGGGCCATTGGATGATCTGCATGGCGGCATTGTCCACAAACATAAAATCCACCGCGATATCCGGATGCTCAGGCACCATCTCCTGCACCGTTTCTCTCCACAATCGTGATGTAGCCAGCACATTTGCCTTATCTACCACGGTCAGTCTTTTATTTCTTTTGGCTGCATACTCAAAGCCCAGTTTGGTGATGCGCTGCACTTCTTCCCTGGTATAGGTGCAGGTATCGTATGCTTTGGTGCCATCTTCTGATCTGCCCCTTGGTTCACCAAAATATATACCACCCGTGAGCTCCCTCACCACCACAAAATCTGCTCCCTCTACCAGGTCTTTTCTTAGTGGTGATTTGTGCAATAAAGAAGGAAAGGTAGTTACCGGGCGAATATTGGCATACAAACCCAGTTTTTTGCGCATGGCCAGGAGGCCTTGCTCAGGCCTTACTTTGGCTTTGGGGTCATTGTCGTATTTGGGGTCTCCGATGGCGCCGAACAGCACAGCATCAGAAGCCATGCAAAGTTCAAAAGTTTCGTCCGGAAAGGGATTGCCCACAGCATCTATGGCACAGGCTCCTACCTTTGCTTCTGTGAATTCGAAACTGTGGTTAAATTTTTTACCAACAGCCTTCAATACTTTGATGGCCTGATCTACGATTTCCGGGCCAATGCCATCGCCGGCCAATACTGCTATTTTATAATTCATGAATGATATGCTTATTGTTATTTAATCGTTTCAATGATATTGAGCATCCTGATGGTGCCCTTTATGGCTGCAACCGTCTGGTCCGAATCCAGTCCATGGGTTTTGAAAGCCCGGCCTTTAAAATCCCAGGTGATGGTACAATCGACCAATGCATCGGTTTTGCCACCCGGTGGTATGGTCACCACATAGTCTTTGAGTATGGGATGTTCCTTTTCCAGTTTGTCGTAGATGCGCCACAGGGCAATCATAAAAGCATCGTATTGACCATCGCCTGAGGCGGTTTTTTCATAGATTTTGCCGTTGATTTTGATGCGCACCGTGGCCATAGAGCGCAGTCCTTCGGCCACCGAAAGAGAATAATTTACAATCTTGATTTTTTCCTCTATCCTTTCGCTTTTCAGCACATCTGAAATGATGTAGGGCAAGTCTTCTTTGGTCACTGTTTCCTTTTTATCACCCAACTCTATGACCCTTTCGGTAATTTTTTCATCTCCTCCTTGTCGAGTTCGATGCCCAGTTCTTCCAGGTTTTTTACGATACTGGCTTTGCCCGACATTTTGCCCAGGGCATATTGCCTTTTTCGTCCAAATCGTTCGGGCAGCAGGTCGTTGAAATACAGGTTGTCTTTCTGGTCGCCATCGGCATGTATGCCGCTGGTTTGGGTAAAGACATTTTCGCCGATCAGGGGTTTATTAGCCGGTATGCGTATGCTGGAAAATGATTCGACAAATTTGCAGACCTTGTATAATTTCTGCTCATTTATCGACATTTCATATTTGAGATGATCTTTTACAATGCCAATAACGCTGGAAATGGGCACGTTGCCGGCCCTTTCGCCCAAGCCGTTGAGTGTAGTGTGGATACCGGTGATGCCTGCTTTGATCGCCGAATATACATTGGCTGTAGCCAAATCATAATCATTGTGTGCGTGAAAATCGAAGTTGAGCTGTGGGTATCGCTGCTTGATGTCGAGGCAAAAAGCATAAGTCTCTTCATGGTTGAGAATACCCAGGGTATCGGGCAGCATAAAGCGATCGATAGGCGTGTCTTTGAGGCTGTCGAGCATCTGATAGATGTATTCCGGCGAATTACGCATGCCATTTGACCAATCTTCGAAGTATATATTGGCTCTGATGCCCATGCTTTTGGCGGTATCCAGCGCTCCTTTGATATCGGCAATGTGCTGCTCCGGCGTTTTTTTCAGTTGCAACTGACAGTGTTTGAGCGACCCTTTAGTCAGCAGGTTAATCACCTTGCCACCGGCTTGCTGAATCCAGTTTAGCGATTTGTCCCCGTCAACAAAACCGAGCACTTCGATTTGCTCCAGGTATCCGTGTTGTTTTGCCCATTCAAATATGTTGCGGGCACCTTTAAATTCCCCATCGGACACCCGGGCAGAGGCCACTTCGATGCGATCCACTTTCAAATCTTCCAAAAGGAGTTTGGCGATATTGAGTTTTTCGGTCTCGGTAAAAGACACACCTGATGTCTGCTCACCATCCCTGAGGGTGGTGTCCATTATAGTAATTTTCATCTTGGATGGGGGTGCGTTAGTTGGTTTAAACCAAATTCTGCTCAAAATTTTCTATCTTCTCTCTGATGCTCATCAGGTAGTCGATATCGTCGTAGCCATTGAGCATACATTCTTTTTTATAAGGATTGATATCGAAACTTTCCTTTTCGCCTGAAGCCATCAGTTTGATTTCCTGATTTTGAAGATCGACTTTGATCTTGGTGTTAGCGTCTAGTTCGATTGCTTCGAATATTTTGTCCAAAAAAGCTTCTGAAATCTGGACAGGCAACAGGCCATTGTTCAACGCATTGTTTTTGAAAATGTCGGCAAAAAAGCTCGATACCACCACTTTGAAACCATAATCGAAAATAGCCCATGCAGCATGCTCACGGCTCGATCCGCTTCCGAAGTTTTTGCCGGCCACCAGTATGGTGCCCGAATACTTTTCCTGGTTGAGCACGAAGTCACTTTTTGGCTGGTCTTGTTTGTCGTACCTCCAGTCGCGAAACAGGTTTTGTCCAAAACCGTCTCTGGTGGTTGCCTTTAAGAAGCGCGCAGGGATGATCTGGTCGGTATCGACATTTTCTATCGGCAGTGGCACCGCCGACGATTCTATGGTATTGAATTTATCTATTGACATAAGATTGAAAGGCTATTGGTTTATAAAAGTGTTCGGGGATCGACGATTTTGCCCGTTACGGCTACTGCGGCGGCCGTCAGCGGGCTCGCCAGCATGGTTTTAGCCCCGGGGCCTTGCCGTCCTTCAAAATTCCTGTTGGAGGTGGACACGGCTAGCTTTCCTTCCGGAATTTTATCGTCGTTCATTGCCAGACAGGCTGAGCAACCTGGCTGTCGCAACTTAAATCCGGCAGCTTCGAGCACTTCGGTAATTCCTTCTTCTATGGCCTGTTTTTCTACCTGCCGCGAACCGGGGACTATCCAGGCGGTTACGTTTTCGGCTTTTTTACGACCTTTTACAAATTCGGCAACTTCGCGCAGATCTTCGATGCGACCATTGGTACACGAGCCAACAAACACGTAGTCCACTGCCTTGCCGATAATCTCATCGCCGGCGCTAAAGCCCATGTATTCCATCGATTTTTTGAAGGTGGCCAGGTTGCTCTTTTCTATTTCGCTTTCCCTGGGTATGTGACCATTGATTTTGGCGCCCATACCGGGGTTGGTGCCATAGGTGATCATTGGCTCTATGTCGGCGGCGTCGTAGGTCAGCTCCAGGTCAAATTTGGCACCTGCGTCGCTGTGCAGTTTTTTCCATCGTTCTACGGCTTCATCAAAGTCCGCACCTTTAGGGGCAAACGCTTTGCCTTTGATGTAGTCGAAGGTGGTTTGGTCAGGGGCGATGAGGCCTCCGCGTGCACCACTCTCTATGCTCATGTTGCAAATGGTCATGCGGCCTTCCATAGAAAGGCTGCGTATCGCCGAGCCTGCATATTCAATAAAATATCCGGTACCACCGCTGGCGGTAATTTTTGAAATGATATAAAGTATAATATCCTTGGCGGTGACTCCTTTGGTGAGTTCTCCTTCCACGTTGATCCGCATTTTCTTAGGCTTGGGCTGCAAGATGCACTGCGTGGCCAGTACCATTTCCACCTCGCTGGTGCCAATGCCAAATGCCACACTGCCAAATGCACCATGGGTAGAAGTATGACTGTCGCCACACACCATGGTCATGCCGGGTTGGGTAATGCCCAGTTCAGGCCCAATCACATGCACAATGCCCTGAAAGGGGTGGCCGAGGCCATACAGGGTAATGCCGTGTTTTTCGCAGTTTTCTGTGAGTTTATTGACCTGAAATCTTGACAGTTGGTCTTTGATAGCAAGGTGCTGGTCGATGGTGGGCACATTGTGATCGGGTGTAGCCACAGTTTTTTCCGGTCTCAGTACCCGGGCTCCGCGCTTTTCGATCCCCGCAAAAGCCTGAGGACTGGTGACTTCATGTATGAGGTGCTTATCGATATACAGCACGCTTGGGCCGCCTTCGATCTCATCTACCACGTGCGCATCCCATATCTTGTCAAATAATGTTTTACCTGCCAATTTTGTCAAGTTTAAGTGTATATAATGTGTCAAATAATGTTTTACAATCCCTGATAATTATACCAGGCTGGTGTTGCCTGAGTATGGTGACGCACATTGAAAAAAGCAACGGGCATAGCGATATGATAGATTGTCGATGTGTCATCGTTTTGTTTCCCAGGCACCTCCTATCCGGTATTTGATTACCGGGAGGCAAAGGTAAGAAACTTTTTATAAATTTTGTCCCATTGACTCCATGCAAAATTATTAATTCATTTATTCACTGTCCGGCAAATATGTTGTCTACCAAACACGCTTTTTTTAAAATCATCGCACACTTTGCCGTCCTCACCGGCGCTGGGCTTTTAATTTTGAGCTATGCATTTCAACTTGGTTTGGCAAGTTGGCACCGCGTAGTCTGTATCCAAATCGGAAATATACCGTGTGATTTACGACAACACACGGGCAAGTGCAGGTGATAATTTACCGTTACCAAACTGTTACCAAACCGTTGCCAAATTTCAACTATTTAATGGGTATTTTTTGCTTGAGGGGTGGCGTTTGCCCTGGTTGTATGAAGGCCAAATGGTCGTGGCAGGATAAACATTCATTTCCAACACCAGTGCTCAGGGTATGCCTGGGATTTGGTGCGGGGTGGTTGTTGATGCGACTCAACTTCTTTTTAGACGAATTAAAACAGGTTTTGAAACTATAGCAACATCAGCATGAGTACAATTAATTGATATTTTACCCAAATTTTGTGTCCGGCCTAAACATTTTTGTTGCATTGCGGGTTGGCTTTGGCAGATCATTCTGATTTCAAATAAATACCATCAAACATGTTTAATTCATGTTATTTTTGATATTTGCAAATATTTGTTTTACCAACATTACTAATTAATTTAAATCACAATTCTTATCATGGAAAAAATTGACATTTATGTAGAAAAAGGCACTACTATGGCCATGGAGTACCTTCCAAAATTGGCTTTGGCCATCCTCACGCTTATCGTTGGTATTTATCTTATCAACCTGGCCGTTAGATTTTTAAAGAGAGCAATGGTAAGAAGGGAAGTCGATCCTTCCCTAGTCCCTTTTACCTCCACACTGGTGAATGTTGCCCTTAAAACCATGCTGTTGATCAGTGTCGCTTCCATGGTTGGCATACAGACTACATCTTTCATCGCTGTGTTGGGAGCTGCGGGACTTGCCATTGGATTGGCCTTACAGGGCAGTCTGGCAAACTTTGCAGGCGGGGTGTTGATTCTGGTCTTCAAGCCCTTTAGGGTGGGGGATGCCATCGATGCGCAAGGTTTTGCAGGCATTGTCAAAAGCATCCAGATTTTCAATACCATACTCCATACCTTCGACAACAAAAAAGTGATCATACCCAATGGTTCTATCGCCTCCGGGCCTATTACCAACTTTTCGGCAGTGGACATTCGCAGGGTAGATATGGAGTTTGGTATAGGGTATGGCGACGACCTGAAAAAGGCCAAGGATATCTTGAAACGGCTTATAGATGAAGATGACCGGGTATTGCAAGAGCCCGACGCGCCTTTTTTCGCAGTGAAAGAACTTGGTGAAAGTTCTGTGAATATAGTGGTAAGAGCATGGTCAAAGGCCAGCGACTACTGGGGCATCTATTTCGACATGCAGGAAAAAGTAAAACTCACCTTCGACGCTGAGGGTATTTCTATCCCTTTTCCGCAAAGGGATGTCCACATTTATCAGGATAAATCTAACGAGGCATAGCCAGATATAAATATGAAGAGAATACTTATCGTTGCCATGTTATTGGCAGGTACATCTGCGTTTGCTCAAGATGCTGACACCACCTATTGGCGAAAATCCTTTATCGGAGGGTTGAATTTTAACCAGTCTTCGTTTTCAGACAATTGGACGGGCGGTGGTGTAAATTCCGTAGGCCTAAACGGACTACTCAACTACAAAGCAAATTACCTTAAAGGAAAGAAATCGTGGGACAATGAAATTGATATGGCCTTTGGATTTGTGAACAACGACGGTACTGGTTACCGAAAAAATAATGACCGGATTTTTCTTGACACCAAATATGGCCATGCGCTTTCAGATAAATGGAACATGTTTGCCTCGCTGAATATGGTTACCCAGTTTGCGAAAGGGTACAAATATGAAAAGGACAGCCTTGAAAGGGAACAGGCGACCCTGGTGTCGGAATTTATGGCTCCTGGTTATTTCACGGCTTCCTGGGGTTTGGAATATACCCCAAGGCCGTATTTCAAAATGCGATTCTCACCCTTTGCACCGCGTCTTACTGTGGTGCGAAACAAGCAATTGTACACCACCGTGGACAATAACTACGGTGTGCCGGTTGGCGAAACTACCCGATGGGAGTGGCTGGCATTTCAGTTTATAGCAGATTTTGACAAAGACCTGACCGAAAACCTGAATTTGAAATTCAAGTATATGCTCTATGCCAATCTCGAAAACCTGGAAGCCAATCAAATAGACCACAGACTCGATGCGATTTTTAGTGCAAAGGTGGCCAAATACGTCGATGTGAATCTGACTGCAGCCTTGCTGTATGATTATGATCAAATTGACGAAATTCAGCTTTCGCAATCTTTGGGGATTGGGTTCCTGTATACTTTCAAAAATTTTAAAGACGAATAATTGAAATAAACAAATTTGAGTGAACAAAAGGGTCGGAACTTCGGCCCTTTTTTTAGCGGTTTAAGGAGCGTGCTCTGAGGCTGCTTCCCCCGTGTATCTTCTCTACTATGTATTTTGATTAGGAAGTTCGATATAAAACTCAGCGCCTTCGCCTTTTACCGATCGTACCCCTATCTTTCCGTTCAATTTTTCAGGAATTCCTTTACAAGGTACAATCCTAATCCTGAGCCGTCGGACGACAAGGAACTGCGGTGGTACATTTCAAATATTTTGTCATGTTCACTTGCCTCTATGCCCTCCCCATTGTCGATAATCCATATTCTGATTTTGTTATTTGTCGTTGATTCACTTTCTATTCGTACAAAAGACATGGCCTTATTGGCATCGTGGTATTTGATGGCATTACCCACCAGGTTGGTCAGCGCTATTTTTAGCCTTTTTATATCAGAAAATATGACCAGGTGAGGATCTACGTGGTTGATCAATCGCACTTCATGATGCATATACTGCAATACCCCAAAAACCTGTTCTACCAACTCGTGGAGTCTAAGCTGCTCTAAATCCACTTTCGTGCTCTTATTTCTGCTAAAATCAAGCAAATTCCTGATCACACTATCCAGCTTGTCTACACTGGTATTGATCATATGAAGGTATTCATCCTTCTTACTATATTCCTTATCTATTTCCAGTAGATTAAGCAGACCTTTCAGGCTCTTGATAGGCGCTATCAGTTCGTGCGAAGCGCTATACACAAAACGGTCGAGGTCCTGGTTGACCCGGGAGAGTTTCCGGGTACGTTTTTCGACCAGTTTTTCCAGCGACTGATTCATGGATTTTAATTTTTGATTGGCCAGATCCAATTCTTCTTTGGCCTGATGCAGTACCTTGGCCTGGCTTTCGAGGTTGTCGCGCTGCGCCGCTATTTCTTCATTTTGGCCAACCAATTCCTCATTTTGTGCTTCTATTTCATAGTTCTGCTCTTTGATTTTTTTCGATGACTCCACCAGTTGCTTGTTGAGGTCGCTCAGCTCTTTGGTACGCCGGTCTACCTCTTTCATCAACCGCTCATTGGATTTGCGGATAGAAGCTAAAACAAGCCTGTTGAACAAAAAAACTAAGGAAGTGGCTCCCGTAATTACGATAAAGTAAAACCACCAGGTCTTCCAAAAAGGTCGTTTTACAACGATATTGATCATGGCAGATGGTGTCCAGTGGTGTCGGTCGGAGGAGGCCTGCAACAAAAATGTATATTCACCGTCTGGCAATTTGGCAAATTTGACTACCTGCTGGCTGTTGAGGTCGTTCCAGTCGTCAAGGTAGTTGCTCATTGCGTAGCGAAAGACCGTGTTGCCCAAAGAAGAGTAATTGATGCCATCAAAAGAAATTTCCAGGGAGCTTTGGTCGTATTCCAGCTCCAGACTTTCAAAATGTTGAAAAATGGTATCTGCGGCCACCTGAGTAGAATTGTCAAGTACGCTTACGTGGTTGATAATCAGGTTGGGCATTAAGGTAAAGCTTTGAATTTTGGCTGGATCGAAACTGACAAAACCCTCGAACGAACCACACAAAAACTGTCCGTCTTTTCGCTTGTAGCCTGCCTCTCCAAATTTATAGAACCGGGAGGTCGGCAGGCCATCTTCTTTACGAAAATTAGTAAAAAGTCCATTTGCCGGATTGTATTTGGACAAGCCGCCTGAGGTGCCAAACCAGAGATTTCCACCGTCATCTTCGGTGATAAAACCAACGTGGTTCGATACCAATCCATCTTCCTCTTTTAAATGAAGGAACGTTGAGTCCGCTGATTGAAATACATTGACGCCACCCCCCATAGTGGCCAGGTACATTTTGCCATCGGAGCCCAGATGAATATCAGTGACAAAATCGAATGAAAGCGAATTGGGTTTTTTGGAATTCCGGGATAAATGAAAAGCTTTTCTGGTCTTACGATCAAAAATTTTCACTCCATGGTAGCTGCCGATCCACAAATACTGAGACGCGTCGAGACACATAGAAATCGCCCCTTCTTGTTCATTTGGTTTTATTTTTTCAAAACGTTCATCTTCTGATACAAAGCGAAAGAGACCGTCCTGGTTGGTGCCTACCCAAATGTCCCCGTTTTCATCTACCAAAATGGTTCGCACATCATTGTCGGATAAGGAGCCCGGGTCGGCCTCATCATGAACGTAGGCTTTAAACTTTTTCTGCTTTGTATCAAATACATTCAGTCCACCCTGGTAGGTGCCCAGCAGCAATTTACCGTTTTTCCAGGGCTCCATTGCCAGTATTGCGTTGTCATTAAGCCCCGAATTGTCACTGGTCAGCATCTCGTAGGTGTCGTTTTTTTCATCCCAAATAAAAAGGCCACCGCCGTCTGTGCCTATGTAAACTAGTCCATCGTCGGCTTCGTAAAAGCACGAGACTTTTTGGGCGCTCAATTTGGGTGCACCCATCAAATGCGATGAAAATGGATTGGTGTATGGATTGAGCATTACCACGCCACGACCTGTAGCACCAAGCCACACGATGCCATCCTTGCCTGAATAAATGGTGGAATAAGTTTCATTTTCGTCTAATGGGGCGATATTTAGCGATGAAGGCTCTACAAACTTATGGGTCTTCAGGTCAAATATAAACAGCCTTTCCTGTCCCCCAATCCACATTCTGTCCCATTGGTCTATGTGCAGACTTTGTGCGCTTCGTACATGGTTCAGGTCAAAAAGCGGTTCCAGCCAGGTGCCACCTTTGGGCAACTTCCAAACCCCGTCGTTTAGCGTAGAGATATAAATATTGCCTTCTTGATCCATTTGCAAACCGGATATAGAAAAGTCTCCGGCGCTATTTTCACATGGGTACATCACTGTGTTACCACTACGCGCATCGAATCGTTTGAGCCCTCGATTGGTAGCCAGCCATATGGAGTCTTTGCTGACGTACTTGAATGCTTTGATGTGGTGGGGAAATGCTTCGCCTGAGTCTTGATGGCGGGTTTTGCTCAGATACGACCTGAGTTTTTCATGTTTAATGTCATAATAGGCCAGGCCGTTGCTTCCGCCAAACCATATATTGCCTTCTTCATCAAATTCGAAGTCTGAGATCATTTCGACCTCGCGACGCTCGACGGTATCAAGCACCATTTCATCCGTAAAACTTTTGAAGGCATTGCTTTTTAGGTGGTACTGAAACAAGCCGGCTCCATGCAATCCCAGCCAAAGATTTCCTGTTTTGTCTTCGGCAATTGCCTCTATCAGGTCGGGTCCTGTGCTCCTGTGAAGCGTTTGTCCCGGCTTGTACACCTCAATCTTTACGCTGTTAAAACGATTAAGCCCATCGAAGGTGCCTATCCACATATAGCCCTGGCTGTCTTTGTAGAAGCTGTTGATCTCGGCATTGGATAGTCCGTCCTCTAGCGTAATATAATTGACCCTGTAATATGATGGCTGAGCACTGGCTATTTGTACAACGATCAAAGCCACTATGATGAAGTAAGCAATACGCATAATTTTGGTTTCGTGTTTGGTTTTAAAATATTGAAAATACGAAGAATTCGTATAGGAGAAACATAAGTCCTGAAAAAGGCCTGATTCAACCTTACCCTTTTTTTAAATCATTTTATTTGAATAAAAAATGGAAAAAACATAGCCCTGGGAGCCGGCCATATGATAGGTGGCATATGGCGATTTAACTATCAGCTTAGCTTGTACCCTGCCGTTTAGTTACCCGGCTCTGGCTTCCATTTCAAAAAGTACTGGTGCATCATCCGTATGATGCCTTCAGGGTCTTGCCGGTTCATAAGAGGCGCTCTGGTGTTGAAAAATATAATAAAATCATTGTAACCTTTGTCTGTGATGTCGTATTGGTGCATAAATACCGCCTTCACCGAATCAGATGAGAGCGTGCGCGCATACACCACATGGCTCATGTCTTCGTCGTAAACTTTCATCAGCTTCCTCTTTTCCTTTGGCTCTTTGCCCCAGCGAGACATGATGCCATAGTCAGTACTGCCTATCGGCACCCCCACGTTGGGCCGTTTTGCCGGGGCTTGCAGTCCGGGGATTTGCATAGGTGTGCGTGCGGGTCTTTTGAGATAGTCGATATTAGGTGGGGCGTAAATAGTGATGCCGGGCAGTTCGATGGTGGCTGGTTTCATGGCTATCACCAATTCCCCATAGCCATCAGCAAAAGGTGCCATGGGGATTACTTTTCGATCGTAGCCCACAAAAGTGACGATGAGGGTATCCTGGTGAGCAACCAAAATTTCAAATATGCCAGACTGCCCCGATACCGCGCCCTGATGTGCCTGCTTGGCATAGAGATGCACCCCCACCAGAAAATCATTGTTGTCCGCAGCCACTATCAGTCCTTTTACCAATCTTGGCGGTTCAGGAAATTGTGCGCTGCCCGTAAAACTTCCGAAAAGCAAAAGCGAGAGACAATAAGAAAAACAACGGCACACGACGTACGGAGAAATGCTCAAAAGACTAAAGTAGATGTTGGTGTTGCGAAACTCCAAAAGCAAAATTTATTTTTACCATTTCGCTTGTTAAAATTTGTTAACGACATGGCAAAAAGGGGCAAAAGCGCTTTTAATATTCTACAATCAGCCATAATTTTTATATTTGTCCAAACTTAACCTTTGAATAAAAATGAGGCTCACTACGCTTTCCAGAAAAATAGAAAAAACACCAACCCAACTCATTGCCTTCCTGGAGAAGCACGGTTTTCATCCTGAAAAGGGGCTACACAGCATACTTGGAGAACAGGAGGTAGCCCTGGTGTTGCAGCATTTTATGCCCGAAGACGAGCTGCAGGAGACCGCCTCAAGTACCCCTGAAAATCCCGACCCAATAGCTGCCACAGTGGCTGATGAAAGCCCTGAAACCCCCGAAATATCCGAAAATATAGCTACAACAGTGGCGGATGAAGATCCTGAAATCTCCAAAGTAGAGCTTGCACCCGACGTGGAAGTACCTTCTGAAGTTGAGGCGGTACAGCCGGAAGTGAGCATCGCTTCTGAACCGGAGGCAGAAATCTCCGACCTCCCGCGAGAAATGCCCAAATCGGGCACTGTCGACGATATTGAGCATGAAGATTTTAGCCAAGTAGAGTTGATTAAAGCGAAAAAAATAAAGCTTGAAGGTTTTAAGGTGGTCGGAAAAATCGACTTGCCGGAAAAACCCAGAAAGGAGCCTGCCTCAGCCAGTGGAGATGAACAGGAAGAAAAGGATACAAGAACTACCAAAAACCCGGACAATATTAAACGTGGAATGGGGAGAAAGCCAAAGAAGAAGAAAGCAGCAACCCTGCGGAACCCGCTCAGCTACGAAGAAAGACTAAAGCGGGAAGAGCGGGAAAAACTTCGTGAACGCAAGAAGAAAGAGCAAGAAGAAAAAGTACGGCGAAGGAAAATCTATGAGGAAGGTGTAAAAACTAAAGCGGCAGCAAAAACCGCAAAAAAGAAACCCAAGCACGAAAGTGCCAGAACCAAAGTTGCGCAACCGGTGGTAGTGCACAAAAACCCAATCAAACGTCTTTGGGCCTGGCTCAATGGCCGCTATGACAAATTCTAAGGCAAGGCAGATAACATCTCCTGCGCTGCCACTACCATCGAGGCCGATACACGTCCGGAAACAATGGATCATTTTTTTTCCGTGCCAACTATAAACTTGTCCTCAGTCCGCTTCCTGCTATTGACCAGAGGTCAAGTGATACAAATATCCGCTTTATTGACACGATTGTCCATTTGTAAAATGACCACTTAGGGTAAATTGGACACCAGAATTTCTTGCGTCCAGACCCTATGAATTTTTCGAAATACTTTACATTTTTCAAAAACCCACCTGAAACCGGCCTTTCGGGCAAAACGAAAAAATTGCTGATCATAGAGGTGCTCCACTACATACTACTGGTACTTATTATTCTGTTGCTTGTCTATTTTATCTGATTGTCCATTTTCCAGATGGGCAAATCGCCCGTAAAATCGACCACATAAGCCGACTGGCCATCCGAAACGTGCATTTTGCCATCTTTCACCTTCAGGTACGGGCTATCATACACTGCCCCGCTGGTGTAGTTGTCCCAGTCTTGCACGATGCCATTGATGGTCGCTTTGCATCTAAGACCGGTTGGCTGGTATTGCATGAGCAACTTATCGCCATTGATCGAATGGTAAGCAACGGTGCTTTTGTTGAGCCTGCGCAAATCCAATTCGCAGTGCTTTTTCAAAGCTATCGCAAAAGCCTCCAGGGTGCCATAGCGACTTTTGTCCACTACCTCCAGTACGTAGCCGCTCCGCTGGCCAAAAAAGGCAAGCACCCCATAACGTTCAAAAAATTTGCGAATGGCATCATTGCCAAGTCGCTGAACCACATCATCAGAAGGATTGACTACCGCATGTTGCCTTCCGATAGGCAAAATAGCCAAATAGGTATGGTCTGTCTCTATAAAATAGTTGCCATCGACCAGCAAAGGTCGGAGATGTTTTGGGAAATAAAACCAGGACGAGGCAGACCCTGCACTTTGTTGCCAAAAACGAAACAAAGCTGGAGCGTTTAGGGTGTCAGGTGCCTGCATGCCGTGGAGCTTGTCTTTGCCGTACAATTGCCTATGGCTGACTTCAAAGTCATTTGGCTGCTCGCTTGCTGGCAAGATCCAAAGGTTTTCTCGCTGGGTATTTTTATAGGTTTTGGCTATCGCCGAGGTGTCGGCCACAGCCTGCGCCGTGGGAGCAGTCAGCAATATTAAGGTGCTTTTGTGCTGCATGGTCTGCGTATAGGGACTATGCCCTGAGGTGCTCTTGCGCAATGGCTGGCCACCACTGAAACATAGCGGACCTTCATTGCCTCTGGCCACCAGCGACCATACCATCTGTTGGTTGGGGTTGTCAACTATGGTCATTTGTATGTTTCCCAATGCAAAATCCTGTTGAGCATAATACGACTCCGCAAAGGAAAAGGGACGATCCATATGGTAAAAAGGACGGGCGATTTTGGCCTCAAACGGAATGGGCACTTGTTTTTTCGCGATATTCCAAATTACCTTGTTGGGTCGGTAGCTGGTAGTGGCCTCATGCAGGGTGGTGGTGACGCTATCCATATCCCGACTGGTGTCGTCAAAAAAGGCCCATTGCATTATTTCCATCATGTCCTCGTCTTTATAGGTGAGATAGCCGCGCTTCTGTGCTCCTGCGATGGCTCCATCCACTATTTTTAATCCGTACGTCGCAAAGAAGTAGTCGAGTGCAAATTTGGCCAATTGCCTGGTTTCGGGATCAGGAGAAAAATCATATAAATTCATAAATGATTTAATAGTATAGGGATAGTACACATTCGAATCGTATTCGCCGTTGCCCACATAGAGCAATCGCTTCAGATAGTGGTGTAGCATCTCTTTGGTCAATTTCTCGCCTTCTTTCACCGTATAACCCGATATCCGGGAAGTGTCGGGCAAAATCTGGCTATACAGCAGGGCTGAGGTTCTCCACATGGTTTTATGGTTTTCGGTGCCGCCGTCAAAGGCATTGCCTCCGAGCAGTTCTCCCGGCTGTCCAACCAGATGGTGTGTGTACGTCAGGCGGGAGTGTGCGCTGCTGTCGTCATATGGCCGCCGGGCTTCGGCATATACCGCTATCCAATGATAAAATTTCTTTTTCCAGGCCGGGGACAACTTATCGGCTAACAGCGGATAAGCCCGTGCCCAATTGCTACATGCAAAGTGGTATTGCTGGCGCAGGTTGCCGGGTATTGAAAGAAAGGCATATGCCCTGGCCGTGTCGCGGTTGAGGAGCAGAGATGCCGCCACCGGTGGCAGGTCTAATTTGAGCGGATCACCCCCAAAGGCGATAATTTCACCCCTGCTCATTCCTGGCTTTGGGGCCAAAATAGCCGGTAGGGCCTTGTAGATAACGCCTTCCGGAGTATGGTGAAATAATGGTCTCTCCTTCCAAAGCCCATCTTTTTACCGGCAGACCGGTGTCGGGGCATTTGGAAACGGCCAGCGACCTGATGCCAAAACCCTGATCTGCAATGCGCTCCATCATCGGAGCCATGCGCTTTTGAAAGCCCGCTTCATCGGGGTAGGTGCTCACATCCCAGGGGTTTTGCGCATAGCCGCTAAAGCCAAAAATGACCTGAAAGGCCAGGAGCAGGACACGCATTAAATATTGGGCGCTATTCAAAAAATACTTCGTCATTATTTAAAGTTAGAAATGTCCTGTTCCATTTCAAGATATTTTTTACAATGAATCCAAGCGTGTTTTTTGCTTTTTTTGAAACAAACGCCCCGCACTCAGTCGAAAAGATGAGAAAGCAGTAAAATAATTGCCTCATAGCCAAAAGCTTTGAGCTGACCGCTGAGCATTTTTAAAGCAGCATAGATGTGTTTTTATACCGTATTGGTAGAAATATTGCACTTGGGCGCTAATTCATGGTTAGGCAAGCCTTGGGTTCTGCTGAGCAAAAATATTTCTTTTCTTTTTTCGGGAAATTGATCAACCAGCCCGTCAATGATTTTTTTAATTTCAGAAAAAAGGACTTGATTCAAAAAAAATAAAATCTAAAGCATTAGCACCTTAAGCGCATGCAATGGTACCGTCTCTTTGATGCTTGTGACACCTACCGGCCCGAGGCTGGCTTTTTAAAATTAGAATAGGATGGAAGCTGGCTGTGGCTACTTCGCTGCCAATATGTGCTACCGGCGCCGGAGTACAGAGCTTGCCTGCTGGTTTTTGGTTTTTATAATTACGTATCAAACATCCTTTAAATTACCTCTAGGGGCTATTCTAAAATAAGCGTAATTTCAGCCCTTCATTTATTTTTGATTTTTAGTCCAGGTCAACATGATCATACAAGCAATCATAAATATCGCTGAGATTTGCGCTCAACATGGAGTCGCTCAAGCCGTTATTTGTCCCGGATCCCGAAGTGCCGCTCTTGCGCTGGCTTTTGCACGCCACCCCCAAATAGATACTTTTGTGGTGCCGGATGAACGTTCTGCAGCTTTTATAGCCCTGGGACTGGCACAATCTTCTGACAAATCGGTGGCCATCGTGTGTACCTCAGGCACCGCCGCCGCCAATCTGTACCCGGCCATCATCGAAGCTTACTATCAGCAGGTGCCCCTGCTGGTGTTTACTGCCGACCGCCCACCGGAATGGATCGACCAACTCGACGGACAAACCATCAGGCAAAAAGATATCTTTCAGAACCATGTACGCAAGTCTTACCAGTTTCCTGTGTCTTTCGAACATCAAGATGCCCGGTGGCATGCCGAAAGGATGGTTTCTGAAGCCATAGTCTGTGCGACGACGCAGGTGCCCGGCCCTGTACATATCAATGTGCCGATCAGGGAACCCTTCTATCCGGCACCAAGCGAAACTTTTCAGTACAGCAAAGGCCTCAAGATCATCAAAGCTCAGAAACTTAGTCTGATCCCTGACGATCAACAAGTTGCCGGCATTAACAACCACCTTGCCTCCTTTAGTAAGATCATGCTGCTGGTAGGTCAGCAGGAGTTTTCATTAGAACTGATCGATGCTTTAAAAAACATTCAGAAGCACCAAAAATGGGTGGTTGTTGGAGAAATATTTTCCAACATTCATGCGCTGGAGCATGTTGTAGCCCACCATGACATCATTCTTGGCGAACTCAATACCTGTACGGATATTAAACCCGACCTGCTCATTACTTTCGGGAAAAGTGTATTGTCGAAGCAATTGAAATCCTTCCTTCGGCACCATGCCCCCGGACAGCACTGGCATATTGGCCAGAACGTGGATGTGGTAGATACCTTCGCAACCCTCACTACCAAGGTATTATTGGATCCGAAACAATTTTTAGGAATGGTCTTGGCAGCGCGGAGGGGATTATCAAAATCGCAAAACGCATATTTCAACCTTTGGAAGGAACGCGAGCTCCAGGCAAAGTCCTTCCTCAAAAATTTATTCCTCAACACTCAGCTCCATGAATTCCAGGCCATGAAGTTGGTGCTGGAGTACCTGCCCGACCATAGCACCCTGCACCTTGCCAACAGCATGCCAGTGCGCTATGCCAATTATCTCGGGCTGCCGGCACATAAGGGAATTGAAGTATGGGCCAACCGGGGTACCAGCGGCATAGATGGATGCACCAGCACTGCGGTAGGGCATGCACTCAACACACCACATATTCATACGCTTGTCACGGGCGATATGGCGTTTTTTTATGACCGCAATGCGCTATGGCACCACCACCTTCCGGCCAACATTAGAATAGTGCTGCTCAACAACCACGGCGGGGGCATTTTCAGGCTGATCAATGGCCCCCGACAACTCGAAGAGCTGGAAGTCTTTTTGAAACAAAGCAAAAACTAAGTGCAGCCAACACGGCCAGAGACTTTGGAATGAATTATTTTACCATTAAAACCGTAGAAGCCCTGCCCGAAATGCTCAACAAATTTTTCGATGAAAAATCAGGTGCATCCATACTTGAAATAGAAACCGATCCCAGGGCCAATCAGCATTTTTTCGACATCTTTATTTCCAAATCCCGGGAACTTTGGAAAAAAAGATTGTCAGAAGATGCTTAATGTGCGATCCTTAAAAAACCTGAAAAATTGAACGAAATTACCATCAATGGCAAAAGCATTAATGCGGGCGGGGGAAGCAACCACGTGAAGGAACAAACGGAATTTGAGCAAAAGACCATCTCATTCATCCGAGCTTACCTTTCGGGTCATAAGCTGTTCACCTTCCAAACATCAGGCAGCACCGGCAAGTCCAAAGAAATTACATTCAGCAAAACGCAACTGCAAATAAGCGCCCGACGTACCAATGCGATTTTTGGCCTTACCCCGGGTAAAACTGTGCTTCATTGCTTAAGTCCGGACTACGTAGCGGGCAAAATGATGTTGGTACGGGCTTTGGAAGGCCGCCTGCGACTCTTGTCCCAAACCCCGGGTGCCAACCCACTCAGTCAGTTGCCTGACGGAAAAATCATAGACTTTGTCGCCCTAGCCCCGGGACAGCTCGATGGTATATTGCGTGAAAGCCCACAGAAATTAAAGCAAACAAAAACTATTTTGCTGGGCGGCGCAGACTTGCCCCCAGGGCTGGAACAGAAATTACAAAAACTGGAAACTCAGATTTTTCAAAGCTATGCCATGACGGAAACCCTGACACATGTGGCATTGAGGCAAATAAATGGCACTGACAAAACAAGGGAATACCATGCCATACCGGGGGTATCCTTTGAAGTAGATGATCGCGGATGCCTGGTGGTTGATGATGAAATGTTGGGGATCAAACAGCTTGTCACCAATGATCTGGTAGAGCTGGTGGATGAAAAAACATTTCGATGGAAAGGTCGATACGACAATGTGGTCAATTCAGGCGGTATCAAAATCATGCTTGAAGAAACAGAGCGCAACATCAGTGAAATACTCCGGGGCTTGGGCATCGTTGTTCCCTTTTGCCTTGTATCTTTGCCCGACGAACAACTGGGAGAAAAGCTCGTTTTGCTATTGACACAGATAGATAACCAACTCCTCAACCGGCAGCAGCTCGAAGTTGCCCTCAAGGAGAAGTTGCCAAAATACCATGCACCAAAAATAATTCAGTTTGTACCCAAACTGTACCTGACCAACACCGGTAAGATAGACCGGAGGAAAAACAAAGAAGTTTACTTAGCATAAGAAATAATGACAGCCATTGATTCATTCGAAAAAATCACCCTTAACTACCATAGCGGATCTATACCGCCTCCATTTGCACATCAGTATTCCATTGAAATAGCCAGGAACGAGCAGGGAGGCTTGCACGCCGTGCTCCAATTGGAATATACCGATAGAGACGAACTTGCGGAGGAGGAAATCTTTGAGGAGGGGTTTAGCAACGAAGACGACTATAGCTGGGAGGGTGAGCTGCCTGCCATTTGGGGTAAAGAAATCGTGCAAAAGCTCAAAATGAGCACATGGAAGAAGAAACCTGGCAATAAAAACGATGATTCGTTTTTTGAGATAAAAATTGCACATGGCTTCAAAACAGAGTTGCTCTATCCTGACAAACCTAAGGTTTGGGAAATATTAGCCCAAGAGATCATTCAGGCAGTTTTTGAGTTGGGAAAAAAGGAAGCGCCCCTGCAAATCGCTTTTTTGAATGGAGACACTACCGGCAAAGCTGTTACAACGGCTTTTACCTTTTACTTTGCCAACCAAAGCATAGAAATAAAACAACTTGAAACTGAAAAGAAAAAATCCATGGATTGGGCCGGTGGACAGCGGCTCCTTAAATATATTTTCAATGTGGACTACGATCCGGAAAAGGGGGAGGAAAAGCAACCTGTCAAAGCCGGTCATTATATAGCTCCCGGCGATGGGCTGTGGTACGAGCTTGCCCCTCACGAAAATGCCGGCAAAGTTGCCAGAGAGCAAATGGAAAAGCTTGTGGCTTCATTGAAGGATCTAAGTAAATTTGATAAGCTTGAATCATAGCCCGATTTTCAATCAATCGACAGCATCTGTAAGGATAAATCCTTAATTTTGTCAGCTTATCCATAAAAAATACATTGATGAAAAAAGCAATTATCAAAACAAATAGGGGCGACATGAAGGTAGACTTCTATGATGATGATGCCCCTAAAGCAGTGGCAAACTTTATTAAGCTGGCCAAAAGCGGCTTTTATGATAACCTCACCTGGCACCGGGTTATTCCAAATTTTGTGATCCAGGGCGGATGCCCTGTTGGGAATGGCTCAGGCGGGCCGGGCTACACCATAGATTGCGAACTTGATGGTGAAAAGCAGTATCACGACCGCGGTGTGCTTTCGATGGCTCATGCCGGTCGCAACACCGGTGGCTCACAGTTTTTTATCTGCCACAGCAGAGAGAATACCAAGCATCTCGACAGGCATCATACGGCGTTTGGTATAGTGACCGAAGGCCTTGATGTGCTCGATGCCATCAAACAAGGCGATGCCATCAAGACCATAGAGGTACTTGAATCTTAAAAAAAAGCAACCAGTGCAATTGAACTGGGAATCAGCATACAATACTGTAAGTTACAGGCCGACCGGTAGGAGTCATTCCTTCCGGTTTTTTTATGGTTGATCCTGCTATTTATTTACCTGATTAGATCGGCACAGAAACAATCTACTCCTCTTGCGGCATAGGTACAGGAGGTGTTGTCAGTGCCTAAAACAAGCCTATTATTATCTTGATGCACAAGTACATCAGAAATAAAATGGGAGGATAAAGAAAAATGGAATAGGCAAATCGCATGGTGCCTGTAAAGTGCTCATCCTTGACGGTGCGGCTTACTATCTTGTCTATGCACCAGCCGGGCACAAAACCAATAATACTGCGCATGAGGCGTATTCCACCATCCAAAAAACGCCATGCCATACCTGGCTGATCAGCCTGGCCGGTAAACTCTTCTCCACCTTCAATTGCGCTGATCAAAGCCTGATCTGCGCCGAGTTGCTCACATAAATTAATCTTGTGTACCCTTCGTTGATGGTACTGTTCCAATACCCGATCGTATTGTTCCTGACTTTGTATGTGAAGCACCAATGATTTGAGCGATGCTGAAATCGCAGCCAGCAGTTGATCACTGGCTTTGCCGGGGTCATGTAGATATGCTTCTCTAAAATCTGCTACAGCTATGGGTTTGCCGATATTGACCAGGGTGCGCCCTTTGGTGCCAAAGTACGATTCGTATTGAATGCCAATGGGTACTACCTGCACATTGAGCGTGAAATTTGTGGCCTCTTCGCTCATGAAGGCAATCCGGGCCAGTCCCTTTTCAGCGGTCTGATTTTGTATTGCAGGTTGTGACTCCCTTCCGGGAATATGCCCACAACACCTCCTTTGGTCAGTATGTCTTTGGTCGCCAAAAGATGGCATCATTTTTTTCACATCACCAAAACCATCTCGAATGCGATAAATCGGCAACATCTTGAGCCCGCGCAAAAATTGGTTTACATATCGGTTGTTGAACACATCGCTCCGGGTGAGGAAGTGTGGATTGCGCCAGGTAAGCACGCTGAGCAATAACGCATCGAGCAGGGCATTCTGGTGATTGATTGCATAAATCAAAGGCCCCTGTCGGGGGATGTTTTCACGCCCCACCACACTCAATTTTCTGAAATAAAAATAACTCGCCACAAACACATACAGCTTGAGCGGGAAGTAATACAAATTTCCTAATGCTACGATCATTTGACGACTACCGGCTCGATGGTTTTGTATGCAAAATACCGGGAAATGGCAAAGCCGGATATTATATGCCATATTCCCCACCAGGCGGCTATCAGTGCCATACCTCCTTGTCCATTGAAAACGGTAAAAACGATCAAAAGTCCGAGGCCGGAATTTTGAATGCCCGTTTCGATGGTGACAGACCGTGTATCTTGCTGGTTTATTTTCATAAATCGGCTAAAAAGTAGCCTGTTCCCAAAGCTAGTGCATTGTGCAATAGCACCAAAGTAAGTATATAATGATAATATCTCAGGAACAAGCGGTAATTGTTTGCAAAAGCTATGGCAATGATGGCGATGAGGATGAAAAAAGAAATGTACCTGACCGGTTTTTCGACCCTGCTGGCGGTTGCCGGCCACTTCAGTTTGAATAAATAGCCCATTAAAAGCGGCAGAGCGATGGTAAAAAATACCAGGCGGACCATTTCCCAAAAGCTGATATTCACCAGCTTAAGCATGGGGGCCGTATTGTGCAATAGACTGCCGTAAATTCAAAATTGAAAGGGGTGAGTATCACAGCCAAAAAGGAGGCCATTACCGTGAGGCTAATGGAAAGCGCCACATTGCCTTTGCTCAGTGAGGTAAAAAAATTGGATAAATTACCCCCCGGACAAGCCGCTACCAAAATCATCCCCAATGCCAGCCCGGGCTGAGGCTCGAGCAGCCACACCAGCAGAAAAGTAAAAAAAGGCAACAAAATAAATTGGGAAACGACACCGGTGATGGTTGATTTTGGGTTTTTGACCAGTGATATAAAACTGTCTTTGCTCAGATCGAGCGAAACACCAAACATGATGAAGGCAATGGCAAAATTTAGCGCAATGGTGGTGTCCGGACTCCAATTCAACTTCATCTGATCTATTGCCTCCACATCCATAGTTCACCAAATCAAGCCGCAATATAGTGCATTTATGTTAAAAAAATTATCGGAGTCAAGCCCCGCAAATTGCTCGCCCGAATGGTGGATCAGACAAACTATCCGGCTAGAACTTCATCAACGAAAAATGATACATCGAAAGAATAGGGCTGTTCATCGTAATTTTTATATTGTTAATTTGCATCAGCGTAACTTCAAAATTGTGATTTGATTATTTTGTTTTAATTTCGCAAACAGTAAAGCCAACCCATGATAAACTTTTTTACTGATTTCCTGCTCATCATCTTAGGCGCATTTGCAGGTGGTGCCTCAGCCGGATTATTGATCATCCACCAAATTAAAAAGAACTTTTACAGGCCAAAGCTTTATTTCAAAAACGTACAAATAGTGCCCACCAAAGGCGATGTGGTTGGAGAAAAATTTAAATGGGGAGGCCTGGTGTTTACGGGTGAACTATGCAACGATTCCGACCACTGGGCGTATAATGTTCGCATTCATGACATTTATGCCGAATTCCTGCCCAATTCCAATGTTGTATTATTGAAAAAGGTACCCTTGAGATTGGCCACTGACCTGCCCCGCCTCGACAATTACAAGTATTTTCAAAATAATACCCAACTACAAAACATAAAGCCAGGCGACAAGATCACTACTTCCATCAGGGTGCTCACCAAACAGGAAATCTCGCTTACAGAATACAAGCTTTTGATCAAAGAATTGAAAATGATTCAGATCCGCACCAGGCTGATATATGAAAATGCCGCAGGATTCAAGTCAGGCACTTACTTCTGGCTCGATTTCCAGTATGGTCGTTTTGTGAATATTTTTGGCAGAAGCCTTGCCAACAACTACCAATGGAAAAACGGCATGGAAGAAGGCAAATCAAAACTAACCATCAAGAGCAAAATAATAGAGATAGAAGCTGAGCCATTTTAATGCCTGTAGCATACAGGCAGTAGCCATTAGTCTCCATGCCAACTTGCAGAAATCATGGCGTGTATAGGAATAAATCCCGCCACAAAGACTACCTTTGCAGATTAATAGCAAATCTTCCAAAAAAAATCTATTCCAATTACAGGTAAATGTTTGCCTTCCAGTTAGTTGATGTTGATTTTCCTGGAACAAAAACTAAATACTTCTAATGAATACATTTCATGAATCTGGCCTGGATGAGCGCATCATCAGGGCCATCACTGAGCTGGGCTACGAAAAACCCACGCCAATCCAAGAAAAGACCATACCCTTTTTACTTGATTCAGACCGGGATATTATTGCCCTGGCCCAAACCGGCACTGGCAAAACAGCGGCTTTTGGCCTGCCTATGATTCACAATACCAATGAAAAAGATAAGTCGGTGCAAGGTATCGTCCTGTGCCCCACCAGGGAGTTGTGCATGCAGATCACCAACGACCTCGATCTTTATTCCAAATATATCGAAGGCCTGTACGTAATACCAGTCTATGGAGGTACCAGCATCGATAAGCAGATTACCGCGCTAAAGCGGGGAGGACAAATAGTGGTGGGCACACCTGGCCGTGTGCTCGATCTCATCAAACGCAAAAAACTTCTGCTCAACAACATAAAATACCTGGTGCTGGACGAGGCAGACGAAATGCTCAATATGGGTTTTAAAGAAGACCTGGATTCGATCTTGAGCCAAACTCCCGAAGGCAGGCAGTCGATGCTTTTTTCGGCTACCATGCCCAAAGGAATAGCAGGCATAGCGAAAAAATATATGCAAAATGCCGAGGAACTGTCGGTAGGCAAGGTAAATACAGGAGCAGACAACGTGCAGCATCACTACTATGCCGTACAGGCCAGCAACCGCTACCTGGCGCTTAAGCGTATAGCCGATTTTTATCCAAATATTTATGGCATCGTCTTTTGTCGTACCCGAAGCGAAACCAAAGACGTAGCCGAAAAACTGATGCAGGACGGATATAGTGCCGATGCGCTTCATGGAGATTTGTCGCAGGCACAACGGGATCATGTAATGGGTAAGTTTCGCACCAAGAATATCCAAATACTGGTGGCTACTGATGTGGCTGCCCGGGGTTTGGATGTCAACGACCTTACACACATCATCAATTACAACCTGCCCGACGAGCTGGAGGCCTACATTCACCGAAGCGGGCGTACCGGCAGGGCTGGGAAGCACGGTATTTCCATCACCATTATTCACGGTAGGGAAACAAATAAAATAAGCCAGCTGGAGAAAAAAGTAGGAAAAACCTTTGAGCGGAAAGACGTGCCCGGAGGCAAAGAAGTCTGTGAAAAGCAGCTTTTCAACCTGATCGACAAGGTAGAATGGGTGGAAATTGATGAATCGACCATAGAACCTTATCTCGACATAATCGATAAGAAACTTGGCTGGCTATCGCGGGAAGAATTGATCAAACGCTTTGTGTCTATGGAGTTTAACCGTTTTTTGGCTTATTACAAAGACGCGCCCGACTTGAACATAAAAACCAGCAGTCGCGAAGACCGACGCGAGCGACCGGAAAGGACAGAGCGAAGCGAAAGACGTAGTAGAGAACGCGATAGGGGCGAAAGAGGCGAAAGACGTGAACGAAGAGAAAGAATCGCAAGACCTGAGCGCAGCGAAAGAAAAGAAAGAAGTGAAACACATGTAGAAACCTATGAACGTGGCGGTGACCCCAATTTCACCCGTTTTCATATCAATCTTGGCACCAAAAACGATCTCAGTACCATTGACCTCATCTCGCTGATCAACAAGCATACAGGAAACAAAGGTATCGAAATAGGAAAGATAGAAGTTCTAAAGGCTTTTTCGTTTTTCGAAATCGATAAAAACCATGAAAAGGAATTGTTGCAAGCTTTTAAAAATGTAAGCAGGGATGGGCTAAAGGTAAACCTGGAGATATCCAAAAACCGTGAAAAGCCCGAAACGCCCAAGCGCTTCAAGAAGAAGAAGGAATCTTTTGGCAAAGGCAAGGCAGATCGCCGACGGTAGTCTGCCTTCACCAGAGCAAAAACGCTTCTCGCCATACGTCGTCATATGAGCAGCCTGCTAGTCCCGGGAAGCTTTCAGGTGACCATCGAAAACCAGATTTTGTCCTCGACTAAGTTTTTTGACGCGAACCATGTAATGATGGGCATTTGAGCCAAATATGCTTAAAGCTTCTTTGATAAACCAATTCCGCCGAAAGGCGGAATTATTTCAAAACATGGTGCAAGAGGTTTTTTGCTTTTTTTTGACGCTATGTCATTTGGGTTTTTTCAACCACTCATTGGCCGATTCTATGCTATCGAAATATTGCATGACTTCTTTGCCGGTGATTGGGGACAAATTGTTCACATCAGACATCTTGTATTTTTTCTGATCTATTACTACAGCAATTTTTTTCAAGCCGTAACTTATGGCCTTTGGGATGATTTCTTTATGCAGCCAATCGGATGACTCCGAATCTACTTCACCTTCATTTCTGGTATCCGAAAGCCACGCTGTTGCACGATATACCTTCAAAAAATCCACACCCCTGCTAAACATCAGTCTGTAGGTGTCTTCATCGTGGTATTGTTTCCAAATGAGCTCTATGGCATTGGTTTCATGATTATATTTAAGCAAGGCTTTTTCGTGCTCTAGCAAAGGTTTCATCAACAACTACTTTTTTTTATTAGAAAATTATTTCACTATGGAATGCCACTCATATCTGATCTAACGCTCCGATATAAATATGCAATCATCAAAATTGTTTTTGAATTCAAGCAAACAATTGAATTTTATTGACCCCGGGCGATTTTACAAAATGGTCAACGCTATTCAGGCTTAATTAGTCACTCTTCCCTGCAGTCCGTGCATTTTTCATTATATTCTCAGGCTTGTCAGTAAGTAACTCTAAAATACCGGTGGATTTTTAAAAATATGTCTTTTTTTTAAAAAATGAGGCAGTTTTGGTGATTGATTTCGAAATTGATTCCTGAACCTTGCCAAATCGCCCTGCTGGCAATGGATCAGATTTTAAAAATTTTAGCATCAGCTTTAATCAAAATGGATAACCAATGGAAATATTCCAAATCAAATTGTCTTTGCGCCACTTGCGGTCGACGAGGTTGATTTTGTCAATAGTCCAACGGTCTCCTTCAGGTAGCCAGGGTTTCCGGATCGGGAAGGCCCAGTCTAGCCGCAGCACCACCACTTCTACATCGATACGCAGTCCGGCACCAATTCCTATGGCCACATCTTTATAAAAGCGATTTACATCAAATTTTCCACCTGGGCGGAGCGAATCGGCATTGACCAACCAAATGTTTCCGCAATCGGCAAAAAATGAGCCTTTTAGGTATTTGACCATGGGAAATCTATATTCCAGATTGGCTTCAAGCTTGATCTCCCCGGTCTGGTCGACCAATATATTGCGTAGCGAATCCGGCGAGCTGTAGGTGCCGGGACCCAGTGACCTCGCCCTGAATGCCCTAAGGCTATTGGTGCCCCCGGCATAAAACTGCTTGATATAGGGCATCACCGTAGATGAGCCATAGGGCACTCCTACGCCACCGTATATTCTTGTGGCCAGCAGCGACTCGCTCCCTGTACGGAAATAGTATCTGAAATCGCCACGGATACGATAATACTGTGCAACAGGAGCGCCAAAGATATCGATTTGGTTGTCGGGGCTGTTTCTTTGTCCTGTAATCAGCCGCTTGGTGAGGCCAGCCAGGTTGCCCGACGGGTCGAAGCCCAGATTGATATAATATTGTGGTTTGTCTTTGTCCGTTAGGTGATTGATGATGTAGTTGTATGAAAAGCCAATGATAAACTGCTCATCAAAACTTTTTTTGATCGATGGATTTTGATCCAGATAGTCTTCAAATTCTGGTGTGGTCATCGACAGCTTGGTCATACTGATGTCAATGGGTCTTAATATATGGTTGATGAAAATACGCTGCCGCTTGCTATATTCCAGGCCGGTATTCAGCGTGGTAAAGCGGTAAAGTGACACTCGTGCAAAGGTGCCTGCACCTATATTGATGGTGGTGGATGGCAGATACGGAGTATTGGTTTTCCGAAGTTTGAAAGGAACCAGGCGAGGCACACCCAGACTCGCGTCTATGCTCAACTCGTAGGCGGTGTCTCCCCGGCCTTCTCCTTTTACCTGTTTTTCAAAACTGCCGTTGAAGCCAATGGAAAAAAGTTCGGCACCACCAAATAAATTCCGGCTTTTGTAGCTCAATTTCAGTCCAGGCCCTGCAAAGTTGTTTGACTTGCTGGTGGCGTTTATTTCCGAGCTCACCGACATCCGCAGCGACGGGGTGAGCAAAAACACCGCATGCAATACCGAATCCTGCTGATCTATTAGCTCATACCCGATATTCACATATTTATAGCTGCCAAGGCTCATGAGTTGTTTAATGGAGTTGTTGTGTTTTGCTCGGGAATAAATATCGTTTTGCTCCGGCAAAACGGCATTGAGCAAGATTTTGGGCCTCATGTAGTTCGTGGATGACACCATGGTATATTTACCATGCCGGGTAGTATCGGGATGGTAGTTTCCAACTGAAAGTCCTCGGCGACGGTAATTTCGCCATAGCGAAAAATACGCATAGCTACCCGGGGGATATCTGGCTTAATGACCAGACGAAGTGCCACTTTGTATGTGGATATGGAGGTATCGGCCTGGAATAGCAGGTATTCTTTATCGAAATAATAAAAGCCTTTTTCCTTGAGCCCAATGTCGATGCGTTCTCGTTCGGCTTTGATCGCATCCAGCTGGTAGGTTTGTCCCTTTAAGAGCAGGGTGCCGGCCTGCAATGATCTTATGGTTGCGGAAAGCGCATTGTCACCTGTTGGCCAAATGATCGAATCGATCAGGTAGGCCTTGCCAGCATCTACACGATAAATCACGGTAGCAGTTTTTCTTTTTTTGTTTACTTCACTGCTTGCCGAAGCGTTGAAATGTCCGACTTGAAACAATCGGTTTTCAAATGTTCCCTTCAGCCTAAGGATGTTTTCTTCATTGAGCAAAACAGGCTCCCGACCCAGTCGGTGTTTTATCCAGTGTTTCAGGCCTTTTTGTTTTTCAGATTCCCTTATGCTGTGGTAAAGCACCACCCTCGGTCTCATCCACAGCAGGGTGCTGTTGGGTATATCTATCAATTCTGCTTCCAGCTCTGTTTTGATTTTTTTATAATGTTGAATTTCTGCTTTTCTGTGCAGTTCCACCTGGTTTTTGGTCAACAGATATTGTCCTTCTGATAGTTTGCCAAGACCGGTGCAGCCCGATTGCAAAAGTGCCATAGAAATCAAAAATAAAATAAAAGCCCATGGTAGCCGGTAAAACTCCGATGCAGGCCGTCTTAAAAGGATTTCATTTCTTCTTAACGTAGCATAAACTCCTATGTATGGAAAATGGTGCGACATGGGAAACTATTTGATCTTAGGGGTTTGCGAATTGCTGTGCGGCCCACTGTCTTTTTTGCCAAAGTGGTTGAATTCGTGGATAAAAATCAATGCAAGGCCTGAGTTTTGGATTTCCCCGTCATAGATATCGTAGGCGTTTTCCCGGAAGGCTTTGATCCGGTAATTTCCTGATTTGGTAATGTTGTACGAAACCGCATATTCCGGCAAACCCGAAGTGCTTCGCTGGCCTGGCTGAGGATTGCTGCCATCGAGGTCGATATGGCTCTCCAGCTCCGCAGAAACCCGGTTGTTGAACAGGTTTTTCGATACTTTTACATCAAGTTGGGTCTTGGTCATGCTTTGCCCGGTGGTATAGTCATCGAAGGTATTGACGCCCATATCCAGGTTGACCACTTTTACAAATTGCCCTGTCAGATTATTGAGCTGCTGGGTCAATATGGAATTGACGCTGTTTCTGACTGCAGAAGACGCAAAACTACTGCTCACTTCGCTTATATTGGGATTGTCGGGAATAAAGGTGCCAGCTACCAACAAGGCAAAGACTTGCTTGTTGCGCTCTGACTCCATATTTGGCATATTCAATGCCTTTAGTTTGGCATCGACCATGGGGTTAATGCTTCTTTGATTATTTTCCAGGTCTATGCCAAAGCTGATGGTGGGGTTTGAAATCTGCTCAGTTACATTCAGAACCACTTCATAGGGCAGGCGCTGGTTGTAAGCGCTGGTTTCGTAGCTGCTGATCTCGTTGGATACCAAGCCCACCGAATTGGTTTTTACGACATAACGGGCCGAGAAGTCCACCACGCCATCCATAATATTGCCCGACCAGCTTATCGTGCTGCCCTTGTCGTAGATAAATTTCTTTTTCACCAGGCCATAAAAAGAAAGGTCATAAAAACCCTCTTCCAGTTCGAGCATTCCGCGGAGGTGACCCCTCAGTTTGTCATTGTACTGGTATAGGAGATTGCCCTTGAGCCTGAAAGTAGTGATATCGCCGGCATTGGGATCGATAAAAATACTGAATTTGGCAGCGGGGTCGATATTGATGTTGGTAGAGAAATCCACACCTTGTATCTCTGTGGCCAGGGAGTCAATCATGAACATTGGATTGGCTTCAACTTCTTCATTCAGATGACTGTGAGCAAAATCCACGAAATCAACTATGCCTTCGCTGTTGATCAATTCCAGACTATTGCCCGGCAAAATATAGGTGAGATCCGTTCCCTTATTGATGCCTATGGTCGATTGGATGACCAGTTTATTTGTCCTGCCTGTGATGTCTGCTTCTGCACCCAGCATCAACTTTCCCGTCAGGAGATTGCCCGGGCTGCTGTAGCTATCGATCGCCAGGAAGTCATTTGTGAATATGTGTACATCAAAAAGTGGATTTTCGAGAGTGTTGAAGTCTATGCTGCCGCTCAGGTCTAAAATATTGTGCAGGCTGTCACTTATTTGATACGATTCAAAGACCAGGACATTGTCTTTTATGCTGATTTGACCGTTGTTTAAAAAAGTGGAATTAAAGGCTCGAGGTGTACTTTCCAGGTTGTGTAGTTGCAGGCCTCCGTCCATCTGCAGGTTATCCGGTTGCCCGGAAAGTGTAAAATTGCCGCTGACCTGGCCGTTCAGGGTGCGGATGTATTTTTGAAATAGTGGCAGGAACACCCGCGCATTCGATATATCCGTGTTTACCTGAAGGCGGAGATCAGGCTTTTCTTCGGTAAAATGGTATGAGCCTGCCGTCGATATGAGATTGTCTGTGTCTTGGAGTTGCATCGAAAAATGCATCGACCTGTCTTGCTGATAATCGAAGTCGGTGGTCAATTGGCCTAAAGGAACATTTTGTAAGCGCAGGTCACTCAGCGCCAACTGACCCCAAAACTTAATTTCTCGCAGAGGATACCGGACAAACACTTGCCCATGTGCATATCCTTTTATCAATCGGTCTGTTTTTTCTTTGTTGAGCATACCACTGATGTTTGTATATTAAAATTTTCGACTTTTAATGCAATCACCGAGTCAGCCACTTCAAAAGTTAGTGTTTGATTCTCAAATTTTAATTGGGTACCGGTGGCCATAATTTTACCGGGCATCAGCATTACGTTGTTGTTTGGAGCTACTTGCCACTTTGCATAGTCGATCACCGCCAAGGGCAGCAAACTGATCTGGTAAAGGCTGTCCCGCTTGTAAAATTCAGCGGCAAGGTGATATTTAAGGCTGTCGGTGGCATCGAAAATGCTGAGTTTGAGCTCTCCCTGATTTTCTTTGAATATGGTGGTGAAGTCCAGATTTTTGATGCTTGCTGAGTCTAGCGACAAGCGTCCTATGCGCAATTGTGTATGCAGGTTGTCCCTACCCGAATTTGTGGCCCAATCGAGCTGGTCGATGGCGAGCTTATTGTATTTTATCCGGGGCATTGTCAGATTTGCTTCCAATTGTTCAGCGCTTTGGAGGTAGTGTGCCTGGCATTGCGACAGCGAAAATTCCTTCAGATTGTCAAAAAGAAAATCGGTGAGAAAATCCGGCTTTTTTAGTTCCAACTCAAAATCAAAAAATTGTGACCCATGGCCAGACACGCTGTCACCATGTACGACAACATTGGTCATGTGCTTGACCAGCAGAGAATTAAGTTCTTTTACTGGGGTATTGCCGGCAAAGGAAGCGTCGACAATGTCCGATTGGAGTGCAATGGATGTAATACCTTCTTCCAGCTCAGCCCGTAGTGCGATTTGGTCGATCCGATATGATTTTTCTTGCCTGTACATCTCCAGTTCTTTTACATGGCACTCTCCAGACCAGTGGTCGACAGATTGATAAGCAGCACGGGCATCCATAAATATGGAGAAAGCAAATGGAGCTTTTTTCAATTGCAATGCTTCTAAATCTGCGTGTTGCAATGATGCAATTACCGATATTTCCTGGCCTTTAACTGCGGGGATCAATTCGGCTGAAAGTGATCCTTTTAAGGCATCATCATCGAAAGTGGATTTAAAGGCAAGTTTCTTTCCCTTACGGGAAATTTTGATGTCCGTATGAAGTATGGAAGCCTGGTTGATTTCCAGCGTTGTGAGTTTGATTGGCATTTCAAAATCGTTTATTTGCCCTTTGGCAATGGTACCCTGCAAACTGCCTTCTGCACAAAAATTCCCAAGCATATCAGTATCCAGCAGCCTGCCCAATTCAAAGCATGAAATGTCGAAATCGGCCCATATTTTTTCATCTTTCGTGTAGGCTTGCAGACTAATTTCGCCCAAGACACTTTTTATAACTGCTTTTACATGACCTTCGTTTTGACTAAGCCGACCGGTTGATTTTAATGCCATCGCCGGGGGCAAATGGAGGGTAGCGGGTAAGAGGGAATCTGGCAGCACAAGCCGGATCAACGTTGAGGACAACCACAAGGTATCGAGGCTAAATTGCAGTTGAGCTTGAGGCAATAGGGATATTCGGGCGCTCCCGTCAGCATGGCCTTGTTCGCCAACGGAAAAAGAAATTCGCTCGACCGAACAATCATTCAAATTTCCAAATGCGATGAATTCGTGAACTTGAATAGGCTCCAGCCTGGCGAGGGGCGGATAGCTCGATCGAAAGTCGTAAAACAACAAAACATCCGCCGGATCAATTTTTCCATTGATCCTTGTTTCAAGATGAGCGTTTTCGGGCGATTTGATCGCATTGGCAAGTCCGGGATAACGTGCTGAAAAAGCACCAGACAATTGGCTGTGGGCAGCGGCCATAAAAAACTCATCGACGGTCATTCGCTCATTGTCCATGAAAAAACGCCCTGATAATTTTTGAACTTCCATGCCCGATTCTTCTTTAAGCTCCAATGAGGTGATGGCACCGCTGCTCGAATCGCGATCGAAAAAAAGCTGTTCGGCGACCAGACCCATGTCGAATAGCTCGAAGTGCCTATAATCAATTCCTGACGGTTTTCGCGTTTGGTCGTCCAAATCCACCCGACAAGCCATATTGGAGATGATAGTACGATCGACCTTAACATCCCAGTCGAAAGTACCAAAAGTATGCACCATCGCCGTTTGAGTGGAAGCGCCGGAAGCTTGGAGCATCTGGTCAAGTTCATTTTCGTTGGCCGGTAATTGTTTTAATGATAACCCCAAACGGTCAATATTTATCTGGTGTAGCTCCAGCGATGTGTTGGCCAGGTCTATGTTGGAAGTCAGCAGCTCTCCATGCCCCAGATTGGCGCTCAATTCGAAATCGCCTGAGGAAGAAGTGATGTTTATTTGAAAGTCTGAAATGCTTAATTTATCCAGTAAAAACTTAAATGGGAGGCTGCCGGGTTTGTTGGGGAGGGGCTGCATTGCATCGTTTGCATTTCCCATTTGCATATCGACGGTTGTACGCGCTAGTTTTATGTTGTCCAGGTCAATTATGCCTTCTTGTATGTCAATGCTATTGGCCGATAAGTCAAGCGCTCCAAGGTTCAAAAAATAGGAAGAAGAATCTATTTGGCGCTCAAAGGATGCCCGGATATTTAGTAGCTTTAATCTGTCGATATTAAAATCCCAAGGGGGTTCATCCGACTTGTTGGATGTTTTTTCTGATGATTGGAAAGCGTTTACCAGAGGAGAGAAATTATACGCACTGTCATGGTCTTGGTGCAAATTCACTACCAAGCCGTTAATTCTAAGCAGTTCGATATTTATTTTTTGCTTCATCAGGGCAAATAGGGAGGCCTCCAGGTCTAGCTGCCGGCTATAGAGTAACGTGTCGCCTGCCAGGTCATGCACCAGCACCTCTCCGATGTTGATGGTTTTGGGAAAGGATAAGTGAATGAAACCTATTCTGGCCTTGAGGCCGGTTTTTTCGAATAGCAAATGGCTTGCCTTGTTCACCACAACGTTTTGTACCGGTGGCAGCAGTAAGATGAGTGTCAGCAGCAATGAAAGGGTCATTAAGGTGCCAAAAATCCATAAAAAAATTTTTATGAAATACCTCATAAAAACAAATAAGTGGACTTTTGGTGGCATAAAGGTTCTTCGTTTTATCTTTTCAATAAGAACTTGAATGTTTCAGAAAGATAAAGCAAATAGGATTATAACTTAAGGATTTGCTATAATTTCAAGAACGAAGAAGTATGGGTTTTACAAGGAGGCCTGGTTGGAGATGTAGGTACCAAGCTTTCAACTTTTATTATCACTGAAGATATTGGGTAGGGCAGAACCACCGCCTTGGACATCCTGGAGCTACACGATTGCCGAAAAGTCTTTTTTTACAAATCCACCGGCCTGGTCAGATTGCATAAATTGAGTTTCGATCGTGGTTTTGTCCTTTAAGAAATCGGCATATATGCCATGAAAATCTATACGCTCATCTATGGTTGAGTCAAACTTTCCGATACCATCGAGTACCACCTCCGAAACTTCTCGTATGGCACCTGTGTCGCCAGAAGAATACGTGAGATAGTCGCAAAGCCGATGTTTGATGCAATAATTAATAAATAGTGGATTGGCTTGGCGGTTCACCAAAAAGCGTGCACCAACTTCTCTGGCCAAAGACAAATCAAGGATGTCGTCGAAAACAAACAGCACCTGGTCGGGTTCTATGCCATGCGTCGATTTGAGACCAGGCAAAAGCTCAATTTTATTTTTTACCTGAAAATACACATCGTCGAAACGTTCTCGTTTTGCCCATTTAAAGGCCGTTTGATTGGTTTCGCCGGTCACGATGGCCGTGTAAGGGATTTTGCCCGATAGCAGAAAATACCCAAAGCGCAGCATATTCATGCCCATACTGTCTGCTTCGTTGAAATTGCTGGGGATTTCGCCCTTGGCTCCACTATTAAATACACCATCCCAATCGAAGAGCAGTGCCTTTATATTGTTGAGCTTTCGCTTGAAGAGGTTGGCGGCAGTAATGTACTGCCCGCCTTGCGCCTCAAATATATTTTCATTCATTGCTATTAGCTTTTGTCCTATGTCTGAATCCGGCCATTTTAGGTTGCCGATTTAAAACTTATAGCCAAACCTAATATGGATATGGAGCGCCAATTCACCTTCAATAACGAAAGGTTCATTAATAATATAGCGGTAACCCAATCCGGTGCCCAGTTCGTAATTTAATGATTCCCGATATTTCGTCTCATTCCCCAGCTCGGAATCACAGCGATTTGATAGTCTATATCGACACGGCACCGCTATAAGCTGTAAGCGGTAAGCCATCAACCAACAACCAACAACCTTCTACGCCCGATCCAGCTTCATCAGGTCTTGAATGTCAATCATGCCGATGGCTTTGCCGCTATCGGTTACGATGAGCGTATCGACCTGTGACTCTTTAAACAGATTGGATGCGGCGAGCAGCAATGCATTGGCATCGATGGATTTTGGCTGCTTGAGTTGCAGATCGCCTACTTTTTTGTTGACTGCTGCACCACCTTCTTTTTCTATCATTCGACGTAAGTCGCCGTCAGTGAATATGCCGATTGGTGCACCCGATTCGTCCACGATGGTGGCAGCGCCAAAACCACCAACAGTCATTTTTACCAGGCAGTCGTGCAGGGTGTCATTCTTGGTAGCGGTTGGGTTCACACCCGTCAGTATGGTTTTCACCTGTTGGGTCATCAGGCGGGTATGTTCAAAAAACTGTCTGGTACCCAGTTCGGTAAGGTTGTTTTCCGGCAATTGCTTTATCACTTTCCAGGGTGCGGTGATGGTGTGTACGCCTACGCTGAGTGCATTGCGAATGTGTTCATTATTGCGGACAGAGGAAAACATGATCTTGGTGTCATATTCGTAATAGTTTACCGCCTGCACGCACTGCTCGATCAGGTCTATGGCATCATGCCCCTGATCCTGGAGCCTGCCCACCAATGGACAAACGTAGGTGGCACCGGCAGCCATGGCCATGTAGGCTTGTTGCAGGGTATAGACCAGATGGATATTTACAAGGAAATCTTCATCGCGCAGGCGCTTACAGGCTTTCACGCCTTCTATGGAAATCGGGATTTTATATACTGTTCTTTTCTTGTCCAGACCGAGGTTGTGCTGGCGTTTTGCTTCGGCCACTATTTCATCTGCTGTAGCTCCTAGTGCTTCAATTTGCAGCACGGGTACAATTTTAGATAGTTCGACAATCGTTCCGTCGATATCGGTGATACCATGACGGTGCATAAAGGTTGGGGTGGTTGTTAATCCGCTGAGAAAGCCGAGTTCAAAAGCTTCCTTAATTTCATTGATGTCAGCCGAATCGAGATAAAGTTCCATATGTTTTTTGTTTTTTAAATAATTCTGTTTAGTACAACGCTTTCCGGTTTTAGCAAACCTTGAAGTGTTAAAATAATTGAAGTTTTTAGCTGGTATATTTTCTTACTGTATGGTGTATTTCAATCAGTGGTTTCATAAATTCCTCCAGCTTGGTGACATCGAGCTGGCTTGCGGCATCGCAAAGCGCTTCTGAAGGACAAGGGTGTGTTTCTACAAATAATCCATCGACCCCGGCCGCCACACCTGCCCTGCCAAGAACTTCGAGATACTGACGCGCTCCGCCACTAGGGTCGGCGCTGGGTATGCCATACTTCCTGATCGAATGTGTCACATCAAAAACCACCGGATAGCCTGTTTTCTGAAGGTGATAAAAACTTCTCGGATCCACCACCAGATCATTGTACCCCAGGGTAAAGCCGCGTTCGGTCAGGATGATCTTTTCATTGCCCACCGATTCCACCTTTTGTACCGGCTTTATCATATTTTCCGGTGCCAGAAATTGTCCGTGCTTCAGGTTGACTATCTTTCCGGTGTTGGCTGCCGCCAATACCAGGGTGGTTTGCATACACAAATAAGCCGGAATCTGTATGATATCCAACACTTCGGCGCAGGCATCCATCTGATCTGGATAGTGCACATCAGAAAGCAGTGAAAACCCAAAGGTTTTTTTGATCTGATCCAGTATTTTCAAGCCTTCGTCAATGCCGGGGCCCATATAGTAAGAGGCATCGCTGCGGTTGTCTTTCATAAAAGACGACTTGTAGATGATGGGCACTCCGATACGCTCTTCTATCCGTTTCAATTCCTCGGCGGTGTTCATCATGATCTTTTCATCTTCGATCACGCAGGGGCCTGATATCAGAAATAGCTGATCCGAACCGATTTCGATGTCGCCGACCTTAAATTTCTTTAGACTCATAATTTAAAAATATGTTCTGATTCGTTCTAAATCCTCCATTGTATCCACTGGTATGCTCTGATGTTTGGTGATGCCTACGGTAATATGTCCACCATTTTCCAGCCAGCGGTTTTGCTCCAGTCTTTCCAGCTTTTCCAGCATGCTTTGCGGTAAGGTGGCAAATTCTTTCAGCGCCTCTGCCGTGTAGGCATACAATCCGAGATGCTTATAAAAAGTGGCATGTTGCATCCAGTCTTTTTTAGCTACACCTTGTACGGCAGGTATTACCATCCGACTAAAGTACAGCGCCTTCATGTTTTTGTCAAAAGTCACAAATACTTCGCTTTCATTTTCCAGGTCTATACTTTCCGTTACCGGAATGACCAGAGTAGCCAGCTCTGTGTACGGATTTTTAAAACAATTTTTCAATGCTTCTATTTGCTCGGGGTGTACCAAAGGTTCATCACCCTGAATATTGATGACCACATCAAAGCTGGTTTGTAATTCCTTGCAAATAATATCCATTGCTTCGAGGCAGCGGTTAGTGCCGGTGGTATGTTCTTCCGATGTCATTACGGCCAGTCCACCAAATGCTTCCACGGCCGATTTGATGCGCTCATCATCAGTTGCTACATAAACATGATCTAAAGTAGTCAGCACTTTTTCGTACACCCACTGAATCATGGGTTTTCCCTTGATGTCTGCAAGTGGTTTGCCTTCTAACCTCGTGGAACCGTAACGTGCGGGGATGATACCCAAAAACTTCATAAGCAAAAGCGAATTGGAGCGCAAAATAACGAAATACTTATGTCATTGACATGGATTTTTTGCACTATTAAATATAATGGAGTGGACTTTCAGCAGAAAACTGATATTTCATTAATTTTGCACCTTCAAAGATAGAAGGCATATGATGGTGTGGTGATGTCTGGGGTGTATGTCTGCATTGAAAGTATTATATCTTTGAACAAATGTTATTTTAAAAAATTGAATAAAAACCCGGTCTTGTGATAAGAAACAGCCCGCACTCAAAGTTGATCTGTATGCATCTTAGTGTGATAAAGTTTATCCTTGATTTCCCGGGATAAAAGCAGGACAGGAACCTTTTTAGACTTTTAAGTCAGCTATAATTTTGCAGGGGAATGCAAAAACAAATTATTTTGATTGTAGAATGATGAGACAGGAAAGGATAATACTTATTATTTCTCATTCATCACAGTACATAGATTTGATTCAGTTATACATTCATTAAAATAGAAATAATTATGCCGGGAATGGAAGTTTACGGTGCTGAAGAGCGCAAAGAAGTAATGGACGTACTGGAAACAGGCGCCCTCTTTCGATATGGGCACGAGCATATCAGAAAGGGGATGTGGAAAGTGGCCGAATTTGAAGCTGAGGTAAGGAAATTTACAGGAGCACCCTACGCGCACGCAGTTTCCAGCGGTTCTACGGCAGTCTCCAGCATATTGGCAGCCGCGGGCATTGGTCATGGAGATGAGGTCATTGTGCCACCTTATACGTTCGTAGCGCCGATCGAAGCGGTTTTTCTTGCCGGCGCGCTACCGGTGTTTGCCGAAATCGACGAGACCCTCTGCCTGAGTGCAGCAGGAGTGGAAGCGGCTATTACGCCAAAAACCAAGGCTGTGTTGGTGATCCATATGTGTGGAGCCCCGGCCGATATTGAGGGACTTTTGTCTGTTTGTAAAAAGCACAATATAAAATTGCTCGAAGATTGTGGCCAGGCCATGGGGGCAAGTTTTAAGGGCAAGTCAGTCGGTCTTCATGGAGCAGCAGGGGCATTTTCGTTCGATTATTTCAAAATTGCCACCTGCGGAGAAGGCGGAATGACCATTACCAACAGCGAAGAAATTTATAAAAATATAGATTATGTGGCCGATCATGGTCACACCCATATCGGCAGCAACAGGGGCATGGAAGAGCACCATGTGATGGGTTCGAATTTTCGCCTGGGCGAAATTAACGGAGCAATAGGTTTGGCGCAAATGCGCAAATTGCCCTGGATGCTCGAGCAAAACAGGAAGAACAAAAAATACATCAAAGACAGATTGAAAGACCTGGATGGTATCACATTTCGTAAGATGACTGATATGTCAGGAGATTCTGCGACCTTCCTCAACTTCTTTATGCCCACCAAAGCGCAGGCCAGCAAGCTATTTGCTCAACTGGCTGAAGATGGTGTGGGCGGTGTCGCCAACTGGTACACCAATATGTACCACTTCATCAATCAGTGGGATCATGTAAAAGAGATGAAATTTCCGGCAAAGTTAGCCATTCATGATGTGGGCGCACCACAGGATTATAAAAATTTGAAACTGCCCAAATCAGAAGAGGTGATCAGCCGCCTTGTCTCGATAGGTATTCAATGCACCTGGAAAGAAGAAGACTTAAGCTCATTCGCTGATAAGCTGATTTCATCCATTAAAAAAGTACTTTAAAATATTTTTTCCTTCATCCACCCATTCGCTCATCGAACATTCACTCAATAACAATATCATGCACAGAAACTTCAAAAACATAGATAAGGTTTGCTACGGCAAAGGCGCTTTTGATCAGCTTGATGACATACTGAAACCAAAGCGTACAGAAAATGAAAAATACATGGTTTTCATTGTCGATCATTACTTCAAAGGCAAGGCGCTTGAAAGTCGTGTGCCGGTGCATCCTGAAGACCTGATTTTTTTTGAAGATATTGATGGACATGAGCCTACTACAGCACAAGTCGATCGGCTGCGCGACGCTATTTTGGCCGAAAAGGGATTGCCTTCGGGCATTATTGGTATAGGCGGGGGCAGCATTATGGACATTGCCAAGGCATTATCGCTCATGGTCAACAATCCGGGTTCATCATCGCTTTATCAGGGCTTGAATCTGGTAAAAAACCCGGGTATTTATCATCTTGGCGTACCGACCACTGCCGGTACCGGAGCAGAATGCTCTATGACCGCCGTGCTCACCGGTCCCGTGAAAAAACTGGGCTTGAAATGTGACTGGACGGTCTTCAATCAGGTGATACTTGATCCGGAGCTGGTGGCATCGGTGCCACGCAACCAGTGGTTTTATACAGGCATGGACTGCTATATTCACTGCATCGAGTCTGAAAGCGGTATTTTCTACAATGAATTTTCAAGGGCTTATGGCGACCAGGCATTAAAACTTTGCCGCGACGTTTACACCGGTGAAAAAAGTGGCCAAAATCCGGAAAATGACGAAAAACTGGTCATTGCTTCCTTGTTTGGCGGATTGAGCCTCACGTATTCAGAAGTGGGTGCCTGCCATGCGTTTTCTTATGGCTTGTCTTATGTCTTTGGTATGCGCCACGGTTTTGCCAATTGCATCGCTTTCAATCATCTGGAGGAATTTTATGGCCCTGCGGTGCAGGAATTCAAAGATATGGTGTCTTTTCACCATATCGAATTGCCTCAAAACCTATCTGCCAACTGGACGGAAGAAGAAATCTCGAAAATGGCTGATGTGGCCTATAACCTTGGCCACATGTGGACACACGCCTTGGGTTATGATTGGGAGAAGAAATTGACCAAGGAATATCTCAAAGAGGTGTACCGAAGGATGTAGCAAAGAATAGGATTTGATCCGATGAAACTCCAATACAAATAGATTCAAACAAAAAGGCGAGAATTTTTTCGCCTTTTTGTTTGAATAAGTAAATCGTGCCAGCGTGAATTTGGAATGATGCGAAGGTGCCTGGTGGCGGGAATCGGCAGGTTATCTCTCCACGAAATCCATTGAAATGGAATTGACACAGTAGCGCAGTCCGGTGGGTTTTGGGCCATCGGGGAACACATGACCGAGATGCCCACCACAACGGGCACAAAGTATTTCTTCCCTCATTACGCCAAGTGAATTATCCTTTTCAAGTACAATGGCTTTTTGGTTGATAGGCTGATAAAAGCTGGGCCATCCTGAGCCGGAATCGTATTTGCTGCCAGAATCAAACAAGGTATTGCCACATCCTGCACAAACAAAAATCCCTTTTTGTTTAAAGTCATTGTATTTGCCGGTAAAAGCATATTCGGTTCCTTTGTTACGCAGCACTTCATATTCCTGTTCTGTCAGTATTTCCTTCCATTCACTTTCTGTCCTTGTTATTTCGTACTTTTTTGTTTCGGAATGCGCGGGGGTACCGGTTTTATTTTGGCAAAAAGTAGTGCCCGCCATCAGAAAGCTCATTAAAACCAACGCTAATATTTTACTGCTCATGTGCTTGTTTTTTGTTTGAAACCGCCTTTTGAGCAAAATTGTTTGAACCGAAAGCATGCGGAGTTCGCGTGCCATGCCTGATAGAAAAATATGACCATACCGTCACATATGCTGGTTCAGCTTAAAAACGTAAAAATTTTGTGTGTGATTACACTAAAAGAAATGAGCGCTGACCCGATAAGTTAAAGCCCTGGTTTTACGATCACCTTGCCAGCCGTCATATGGTCTAGATATGTAGCCAGCCCATCTACCACACCATCGAGCGGCACACGTTGTTGAATGGTGGTCTGATGCTTTTCCGATAGGTATTTTTGTATTTTATTAAAATAAAAAAGCAATTTGATCAGGTGCTGATGGGTGAGCCATTCGGATAGCCAAAACCCACATATTTTTTTCTTTTCGAAAATCAGTTTTCGGGGATCGAGCGCCATGGTATCTTCAGAAAGTCCACCATATACCCGGACTTCACTTCCCAATGGCATGGCTTCCAGCAGATCTGCCGGCATGGTACCGGCGATCGCATCATAGGCAAGGGAAATCTGAAGTGATGTGCACAGCTCTGCCAGTTCTTTTTTGAAAGATGCTGTTGAACTGTCGAGTACATAGTTTGCGCCCTGGTCTTTGAGCAGTTTCACCTGTTCGGGGCGTCGCACTATATTCAGCAGGGCAATGTCACTGTCGCGGCACATTTTGCCGAGCATTTGGCCCAGAGCGCTTGCCGCAGCGGTATTGACGATGGCTTTGTGTCCACCTTTTTTGGCAATGTCTATCATGGCAAGCGACGAAAGTGGATTAACCATCAGCATCGATCCTTGCTCCAGGTCTATACTTTTTCTGAGTGGAATGGCCATGGTATGTTTGGTGACCATATATTCCGCCCAACTGCCATCTCCATCCATCGGGGCGAAGCAAGCCACATTTTTACCCAGCAATCTTCGCGACAGCCAGTCGTCGCCCGTAGCTACCACCTGGCCACTGGCTTCGAAACCCGCCACTACCGGCAATTTTTTTCTGGTCGAATATAAGCCTTTCAAAAAGCTGTTGTCCGATGGGTTGATTGGTGAACTATCTATTTTTACAAGTATTTGTCCTGTTTCCGGCACTGGCACAGGCCAATGCTGCACGCTGGGCATGCCATTGTATTCGGCAAGTACCAGAGCCCGCATGGTGTTGGGCAATTCGAAATTGCTTATGGTTTTCATAAGGTCTGATTTTAAGTTTCGGAGCGTTGGTTTTTTAATAAGTGCCTCACCTTTTCCAGTTCTTCCGGATTGTTGGCATTAAGCAAGATGTTTTTGTCGGAGGGTTGCAATACCTCTGTGCGTGAATTGATGAGCACCTTGCGCGGGCAAGAATAACCCAGGGAAAGAAAATGAAGGAGGAGGGGATACGATTTGGGCTCCCAGATGGTGAGCAGCGGATCGGGAAAATTAGTTTCAGGATTGTGGAAAGCTGTGGCGATTTTCGATGGGTTTCTGTTGCTCGCCAGTTCCATAAGCGTGTTTGCTGTTACCAGGGGCAGGTCGCAGGCCACCACCAGCCAGGCATGATTGGGGTATTCGCGAAAAGCACTCACTAGTGCGCCAAATGGTCCGAGACCGTCGATACTATCGGCCACGCATGGCCATGGACTTAGATCCTGAAGCTGGTCGGGTCTGCAAGACATAAATGTGTTTTCGGTGTAGTTTTCGAGCAATCGAAACAAGTATTCCCGCTGAGGCAGTCCGTGGTAGTTGATCAGCCCTTTGTCCATGCCCATGCGCTCGCTTTTGCCGCCAGCCAGTACCAGGCCATGGAGCCGGGGCACGTTGAGCACAAGGGTGTCCCTGATCAGGTCGCTTAGCTTCTTGATTTCGGAAAGGCTGTAAAGTGGCTGTATTTCCAGCTCCTTGCCAAGATGGTTTTCGAGATATGCCGGAAGCCGATCTTCGGGCGATTGGCGTACAATGGCAATGGGATTGGTGATGTAGTCAAGTTTCCTTTCCAGAGGCTTGCGTTCATCTACCACTACTATTTGCAAGTCCGCTTCAAAGTGGTTGCCATTCACGATTACCAAATCATATTCGTTGAAAATGCGGTTGCGCTGGTATCGGTCTAAGCTGTCTGTAATGTCGAGACGCTTAAAGGAAATCTTATCGGTATAGACCATGCTTGCCCCCGATTGCATGGCACGGGGCATTTCCCCTTCCTCTGTTTTATGGTCGGCATCTACATAGGCAATATGAAATCCGCGCAAATCTTCGATCAGCCTTTGAGCCATTTTTTTTATTTCCCCGCAAGGGGTACCCATGATCGCTATTTCCAATCTGCCAAACTGCCCAAAGTTTGCCCTGGCCGTTTTGGGGTGTTTTCTGTGTTTATACTCTGCTGAAGTCACTTTTTCCTCCTGTTTTTGACAGTAATTTTATTTCCCTGATGATGATATCGTGCGACATGGCCTTGCACATATCATACACTGTGAGCGCGGCAACCGTGGCTGCTGTGAGGGCCTCCATTTCTACACCGGTTTTCGCAGTCACCTTGGCCTCGGTCGTGATCAATAGTTCATTGTTCCCTTTCATGTTGATCTCCACTTTACAGTTGTCGAGCCCCAGCGGGTGGCATAGTGGTATAAGCTCACTGGTTTTTTTTGCACCCATTATTCCCGCCAGTATAGCTGTTTGAAATACGCCACCTTTTTTTGTTTCAAGCTCTTTACCATCGAAATGTACCATGATTTCGTCAGGCAGCCACACCAGTGCCTGTGCCCTTGCTAGCCGGGATGTGATGGTTTTGTCACCAACATCCACCATGTTTGCCTTACCTGAACTGTCCAGATGACTAAACTCTTTTTTCATAATGTTTTATTTTTGATCCAAAACCATTTGCCATTTAATATGTCTTATGGCGTTAACAGTACAGCCATCTTTTCATAAAATAATCAGGCGAAAAGTTTGCGGTACAACAATTTTGCACGATTCGGCTATGATGCAACCAACCATTCTTGCGCTAATTTGGGAATTTTGTACCACACCCTTTTGTTATTGAACGCTTTCCTTCAAATTTACAACTCGATTGAGCACAACAATACGTTTTCGATCTTTAATCTGCCCGCAATATGATCAGTGTGCATGAAGCCACAAAAATAATAGAAGGTACCGTACAAAAATGGCGAAAAGTAAATGTTCCCCTTGAAAAAGCCTTGGGAAGTGTACTGCGGCAAAGCATAGTGGCTGACACCGATTTTCCACCATTCGATCGGGTGATGATGGATGGGATAGCCATCAGGCATCGAGACTTGGACGCAGGGATACGGTCATTCAAAATACTGGGAGTGCAGGCTGCGGGCACACCACAACAAAGCCTGGAGTGTGCTGGTGCATGTCTGGAAGTGATGACGGGAGCAGTATTGCCCATGGGCGCAGACACGGTGGTGCCCTATGAGCAACTGAAGCTGTCAGAAGATGGCAAAACTGCCAGTTTAGAAATAGCGCAGATAGATAAAGGGAGGAATATACACCGAAGGGGCTTGGACAAAAAACAAGGCGAAGTGCTGATATTACCGGGAACGGTGATGGGGGCTCCCGAAATGGCCGTAGCCGCATCGGTGGGCGCAAGTACAATTTGGGTAAGTCACCATCCAACAGTTGCCATAGTTTCTACTGGCAACGAACTGGTGGATATACACCAAACTCCGCCACCGCACCAAATACGACGATCTAATGTGTATGCGCTGTCGGCAGAACTTGCTCGCATTGGCTTAAAAGCGGATTTATACCATTTTAATGATGATAAGGTCAGTTTGCAGCAAAACCTGGGCGAGGTGTTGGAAGCGCACGATATCGCCATATTCAGCGGAGCCGTTTCTATGGGTAAGTTTGATTTTTTGCCCGAAGTGTTGGTGCAATTGGGTGTTGAAAAGCAATTTCACAAAATTGCCCAAAACCCGGGAAGCCTTTTTGGTTTGGAACAATGGGCACCTCAAAAGCAATATTCGCTTTTCCGGGCAATCCGGTCTCTACCTTTTTATGTTTTCACAAATACCTGTTGCCGTGGTTAATGCAATCGCTTGGGAAACTACATCCTACGGTGGTGAAGGCGACGCTTGCCGAGGATGTGGATATTAAAACAACCCTCACCTACTTTATGCAGGTAAAGGCCGAGGTCGATGAAAGTGGCCGGTTACTGGCGTTTCCGAAAATGGGGAAAGGCTCCGGCGATCATGCCAATTTGCTGGTCAGCAATGCCTTTATGGAATTGCCTGCCGGCCAAGGTCCTTATACAAAAGGAGCATTATATCCGCTGATCCTGTTTAGGAATTTGCCCTGATCATTGGCTATTGTGTCCATTTTTGCTAAGACCACTTCAATGAATGTCGTAAGCGCATTTTCAATAGATTCCCGACCTCCTGTTCCACTCCGTCTCACTTGCCCCTCAGATACTCTGCCAGTCTGCTTTTTATCCAGTCAGGAGAAATGCCGGTAATGCAAGGCCTGGTCAGACAGGTGGTCTTTCGATGGTTGGCTGCGCTCACGCAGGGCGAGCAGGGCAGACCCAGATAAAAAGGCTCCGCATTGCCAAGCGGCAGGTATAGGGCCGGGGTTTCAGGTCCGAATATCACAAAAACTTTCAGGTCGGTGACGGAGGCAAAATGCGCAGGGCCGGAGTCATTGGTGAGCATCAGGGTGCAAATGCTATACAAGGGCACCAGTTCGCCAAACTTAAAAACGCCTGCAGAATTGACAAAGCGTTCATGGTGTACCAGATCAACCACGTTTTGTACATATGCTTTTTCTTTTGGCGCCCCCGTACCTATGAGCAACACGTCGTCAAATGTTTCCAGTAAATGAGTGGCCACGGCAGCAAAATATTCAGGAAGCCATCGGCGCTGAGGCAGCAGGTCAGAGGCATTTACATTGAGCAATACCAGCCTGTGGCCGTTCCAGTCGGGGTACAAATCTTTTATTTTTCCTTTTACTTCCTCTACTTCGGCAGCATTAATTACTGCTTTCGCCAGTACCAGTTCATCAGCAGCAACCGGTGTAGTGGCATAGGGTGTGTCGTGCTTGCCAAGTGCGGTATCTACCAGGGCAGCAAAGTTGACGGAAACATGTACGTGCGGGTTGTACCTTACGGGAAAATTGATGATGCTGCCCCGATATAAACCTTCGTCGTGGTGTGAGGCAAAGCCCACCCGCGACCGGGCACCACTCAGTCCGCAGAGCAAAGCGGTAAAACGAGAGAAAAGCTCCAGATCGATGACGGTCTTGATTTCGTGTTTTCTACACCATACCATAAATCTCACTACGTCTATGGCCAGCGCCACCAGTCCGTGCGAGCGCATTTTGAAAATATTTTGCTCCGGAATGGTATTGAGAATTTCCAGGCTTTTGTAGTTGTCTTCGAATATGGCAAAAAACAATTCAGCGCCGCCTTCCTTTCTCAGCTTGCGCATGGCAGGGTCAACAATGATGGCGCTGCCCATTTCAGAGAGTTCAATAAACAATGCCTTGGCCAGATCTGGTTTTTGTCTTTTTGAAAGCGGAGTTTTCCTGATATCCACAATACGATACTCAACAAAAAACAGAGAGGAACACCAACCCGCCTGTCAATTTTTCTCATCAAATCAACATTCATATCAAAAAGTACAATTTAAGTTTCAACAAGATGGGCGCAAAAGTACTATTTATTGTTGTAAGTCAGCGCAAAAGCCGGCGAAGAAAATGAACTGAATGGCTGCAGGCTGTATGGGTTGTATTTCTGTTGGAATAGCCGAAAAGCTGAGCCTATTAGCCATTAATAGCCCAGGGCGGTGTCATCTCCCCGGGGGTCTGCGGCACCTTCGAGTCTGCCGTCGGGCAATACCAAAATGGCATCTACTCTGCCTATAGCCTGCCTTTTTTCAAGGTGATGGCCGCGATTTTTTAGTTTGGTTTCAAGCTCGGGGTTTATCCTTCCTTCTTCAAAATAGAGGATATCGGGTCGCCATTGATGGTGAAAACGTTTAAAGTCAACTGCCGCCTGCATGCTCAGGTCGAAGTCGATGACGTTGATGATGGCCTGAAAGACGGAAGTGATGATGGTGGATCCTCCGGGTGTGCCGACAACCATAAATAGTTTGCCTTCTTTTTCCACAATAGTCGGTGTCATGGAACTAAGCATGCGCTTGCCAGGGACTATGGCATTGGCCTCACCACCAAGCAGGCCAAACATATTGGGCGATCCTGGTTTGGCGGAGAAATCGTCCATTTCATTGTTGAGCAGAAAACCTGCTCCGGCTACCACCACATGGCTGCCATAGCCTCCATTGAGTGTGGTAGTAGAAGATACGGCATTGCCCATAGCATCGACAATGGAAAAATGTGTGGTTTCTTCTTGTTCGACTCGCAAATTGCCCGCAACTACTTCGTCTGCGGCAGCCGCTTTTTTTAAACTGATGTTTTCGGCTCTTTTCAAATTGTATTGCTTGTGGAGCAGCTCTTGTTGCGGCACCTCTACAAAGTCGGCATCACCAAGGTATTTGGCACGATCGGCATATACCAGTTTTTCTGCTTCAGCCAGGATGTGTATCGTGTTTACATGATCAATTCCCCACTTCCTCACCGGAAATGTTTCAGTCATCATCAGCAGTTGTGCCAGAGCGATACCACCACTTGAAGGCGGTCCCATAGCGCTTATTTTATGGTTTTTATATTGGAATTGTACCGGTTCCCGCCATACAGAGCGATAGTTTCGGAGGTCTTCGAAAGAAATCAAACCCTGGCCGCGTTGCATTTCTTCTACGATCAGGCGAGCTGTTTCGCCTTCGTAAAAGCCCGATCGCCCTTCTTTTGCGATTCGCTCCAGCGTTACCGCCAGATCAGGATAAAAAATACTGTCACCTTCTTGCCATTCCTGGTTCATCATATTCTTCGGCAAGATGGTATTGACCTTGCCGAGTGTATGTTGGGCATGGTCGAGGCCATGGGCTTCATTTCGCGTAAGCGGAAACCCATTTTCAGCCAATAATATAGCCGGGCGGAGCAGTTCGCCCCATGGTTTGCTTCCAAATTTTTGGTGGGCTGCCACCATACCATCTACAGAACCTGGCACACCACTGGCCAGGTGCCCCAATCGGCTTTTACCTGCATCTGCCTCTCCGGCTTCATCCAGGTACATGTCTCTTTTCGAACTCAGAGGAGCTTTTTCGCGGTAGTCAAGCGTGTGGTAGCTACCTTCATGGCTGCGGTACACCAGAAAACCACCACCACCGATGTTGCCTGCGGCAGGTAAGACCACAGCCAGGGCAAAATGCACCGCCACAGCAGCATCTATGGCATTGCCGCCGTTTTTGAGCACATCCAGGCCTGCCTGAGTGGCAAGCGGGTGAGCCGATACTACCATGGCTTTGTCGGCGATCTTTCCGAACCGGTTTTCGATGGCTCGTGTTTGTGGCCGATGGCAGGCGCTTGAAGAAAGCACCAGACCGATAGTGATGATTGAAATTGTTATTTTCATTATGTGCATTTAGCGGTGTCCCGGCTATTGCCCTGTCGATTTAAAACCTTTTCCGAAAGCATAAGCGGCTTTGGGGATAGACCCCTTGGAATTGAAATATCTACGATGAATGTAGGTCCTCCATACTTTTTTCAACACTTTTTTTAGACGAATTTGAACATGATTTGCTTCTTTTTCCATTTTAGCTGGTCGATAGTCAATTTCAGCATAGTGATAAAATGTATAATCGGGCTTTGAACCGATAAGCTTATCAGTAAACTGCAATCACCTCTCCGGCTCGTCGTCGATCGGCAGCTCCCGAAAGGCCTTTTCGTTCATCCATAAAAACCGCATGTACTCCTCCAAAATACATATTTTGATTTTTCCAATAAAATTTTTCTACTCCGTCGGGCAGCAACAATTTGTCTATTTCCTCCTGTCGAAAACCTGGCTCTATGTCCAAATGGTCGTTTTCCAAATGTATTCTGGGCATATTCACGATATCATCGGGTGGCAACCTGAAATCGATATAGTTGATGATGGCCTGGGCGATAGCAGATCTGATGCGGTTGGAGCCGCCCGAACCCAGTCCCATTAGCTCGTTATTGGCTTTGAGCACTACGGTCGGGCTCATCATCGAACTCAGGCGCCGGTCGGGGTTCCAGTATTGAAAACCCTGTGGATTTAGGTCTTGTTCGCCCAGCATATTGTTGAGCATGGTGTCTGTGCCCGGCATAAAGTGACCGCATCCTTCGCCCACCGAAGTGGTGCAGACAGCCACATTGCCCAGGGCGTCGATTACGCTCACATGGGTAGTGTTTCCCGACTTATGGAGTGCTTTGATATAACTTGTGCGGATGGAGTTAAGGAAGTTTTCATCGAAAAGATAGATTTCGTGATCACTCAAATTTCCCGCTACCAAACGGTCGCTTCTTGTCTGGTCAGTTCGTTTTATTGCTTCCAAAAGTGCTTGCAAGTGTCGGGTCTTGCCAAAATCTCCGGGTCGCAAGGCAGCAGACCCAAAGAGTGTCAGCAACAAGGCAATAAGTGGCCCACCGGCATTGGGCGGCGGATTGGTGAACAATCGTGCCTGGCGATATGTTGTTTCCAAAGGTTTTCTCTTGATCACTTTATAATTTCGAAAGTCGTCGTAGGTGAGTTGGCCACCTTGTTCGGCGCACATCTTCGCGATGTAATGGGCTATCTCACCTTCATAAAACTCCCTCGGCCCCGATCTGGCCAAAAAGTCAAAAAAATCCAGCATACCGGCCAAATGGTATTTATCGCCAATGTCCAATCCCGGGGTATAGATGTGTTTGCCTGTTGTGTTTTTATTGAGAATGGGGCGTAGTATGTCGATTTGGTACTTGGTCTGGCGGTGCAGGGTGATGCCTGCTCTGATCCGCTCGAGGGTCGGTGCCATTATCTCTGACATGGGCAATGAACCCAAATCGCGGTGAACGGCAAATAACCCGGCAATATTGCCCGGCGTAGCCAATGTACCCAAACCGATATGGAATTCCTGGCATTTATCGCCAAAGTCAATTTCAACCGCCTCGAAATCCAGTTCGTCGACTGAGCGCTTCGCGAGTGGGGTGTGAACAAAAAAATCGTACATAAGGCTGTCTGAACCTGCCTGATGGGCAAGTAAAAACCCGCCTCCCGCAGCAGAGGTAATCGCCGAACTAGCGGCAAATGACATAAACGTGGCTGCAATAGCCGCATCGAAGGCATTGCCTCCTGCGTGCAGTATTTCGGCTCCCGCTTCGGCCGTGAGCAAGTCGCCAGCCGCAATCACCCCCTTACATTTTTTCATGTTCATACATTTTTTACTGTCGCATGCCTCCGGGCACTGCGCTGTAAAGTATATAAATTGATTGAAACATGCTACACCTTCGGCCCTGATACCGCCCGATGACAGCGCCATATGTTGCTGAAATGGAGCACACGATTAGCAGATATTTACCTGGAGATTCCTGTTTTGGCTGTTGCTTGCGCTTACATCCTGGTGTGGCATTCGCCCGGTAATAATGGGGCATAGTCCAGTTCGGGATACCGCACTGGCTCCATGCCTGGGCTTACGGAAAAAAGTACGTGCTTATCAGCTTGTTACATTCCAGACTTTCTAATGCGATTTCACAATAATCACATTAAAACCCATAAATTTGATTTGTTGTAATTTATTGTTTCAAAACCCAAATGCAGATCGATGAACAAGTGTATCTGCTAACACAAATTTTTTAATTATGAAAAAAACCACGATACAACTGTTTCTTGCTGTAGTCCTGATTATTTCTTTATCCTGTAAAGAAAATAAAGAGACACAGGGTCTCGTATTGAACGAATTGGAATATCTGGAAATGCCAGGTTTAAATGTGATGCTCGCGCATGATTTCTACCCCGAGGGCCATCAGGGCGGCGTAGGGTTTATTCAAAATGGACTGCGGGTCGCCACCAATGGTGACCTTCGGCTGGAGCCCACTCCCGGCCAGTGGCAGCCCATACCCCGGGTAGGTGAGCGTCAAATAGACCGGGAAACTGGCGAAGTGTGGGTGGAAATGGGCTACCCCGACAGCAGTCGCCATCGCAAAGGCTTTAATCCTATCATATATCCCGATTTGGATTTTAAATATACATTGAAAATCAGGCCAGAAGGCAAGGCCTTTAGAATAATGGTGGATTTGGAAAAACCCCTGCCCGAGGAGTGGATAGGGAAGGTAGGCTTCAATATGGAATTTTTTCCGGGAGTTCTATTCGGCAAGTCATATTACCTCGATGAAGCTTTTGGAATTTTTCCATTGCAGGCCAATGGCCCTTTGGAAACCGACAGTGAAGGAAAGCTGCAAATGAAGCCCCTGGCGCATGGGCGCAAACTAACCGTAGCACCGGAAAGCGACCAGCAACGCCTGGTGATAGAAGCTGTAAACAGTGAATTGCAACTGATTGATGGCCGGGGTGAGCACAACAATGGATGGTTTGTGGTGCGGTCTCTCGTGCCCTCCGGTGCCACCCGCAATGCCGTGGAATGGCTGGTGGAACCACATGCTATCGAAGAGTGGAAACATACTCCTGTCATACAAATATCGCAGGTCGGATACCACCCTTTGCAAAAAAAGGTGGCAGTGGTGGAACTGGATGCCACCGTTACCACTCCAGAGACCCTCACGTTGTGGCGATTGCAACCTGATGGCAAACCCGTAGAAGTGCTGCACTCCAATCAGGCTGTTTGGGGCAAATTCCTCCGGTATCATTATGTACAATTCGATTTTTCTGATGTGAAAGAAGAAGGCATGTACCAGGTTTCTTATGGCGGACTCCGATCTGAACCATTCCAGATCGCGAGTGAAGTTTACAAGCGACATGTATGGCAGCTAACATTAGAGTACTTTTTGCCAGTGCAAATGTGCCACATGCGCATCAACGACCGCTATAGGGTTTGGCACGACCTCTGCCATCTTGACGATGCACTGATGGCGCCAACCGACAGCATTCATTTTGATGGTTATGCGCAAGGCGCAACGACCCTTTCCAGATATCGATCCATGGATCCGGTGCCGGGGTTGAATGTGGGAGGCTGGCACGATGCCGGCGACTACGACTTGAGGGTAGAATCTCAAATCGGCACCACTCAAATCCTTTCCTATGCCCTGGAAGAATTTAATGCGTACTACGACCAGACCAGTATAGACCAGAATTCGCGCTTGGTCGAAATGCACCGCCCTGATGGAAAAAATGATGTGCTACAGCAAATAGAGCATGGCGCACTAACTGTAGTTGGCGGGTATAATGCCCTTGGCCGACTGTACAGGGGTATTATTTGTCCTACCCTCCGGCAATATGTGATGCTGGGCGATGCCGCTTCCATGACTGACAACCTGGTTTACGACCCTCGTCTTGATACCGGATCTACCACACTGGGTCACTCGGGTATTGCCGATGACCGCTGGGTATTTACCGAAGAAAACCCCCGGCGTGAGCTGGAAGTGGCCGGTGGGCTTGCTTCAGCCTCACGTGCGCTGAAAACCTACAATCCGGCACTATCGCAACGATGCCTGCAAATAGCGGAATTGATCTGGCAGGGACATCCGCAAGCCAATGCATTGTGGAAGGTAGAAGCAGCTACAGAACTGCTCATCGCAACTGGCAATGAGCAGTATGCCCGTTTTTCGTTGACAACACCACAGTACTCACTGAAAATATAGATCGTACAGCCTGGCTTTTGGGCAGGATAAGAAGCCGGGTGAATGACGCTGCATTTGAAAATGAACTAGTGGCGGCTGTTCAGACATTTAAGGAAAAGCTTGCAGCCGAAAGGCTGGAAAATCCCTACGGAGTGCCCTACAAGCCCAATATCTGGGGGGCAGGTTGGGGTATTCAGCGCTTTGGAGTAGAGCAGTACTATTTACATTCCCGTTTTCCGGAAATCTTTCCTAGTGATTATTTGCTTCATGCACTAAATTTTGTTCTGGGTTGCCATCCCGGCAGCAACAATGCTTCTTTTGCTTCTGGTGTAGGCGCCAAATCGATCAAGGTGGCCTATGGCGTAAACCGCGCCGACTGGTCGTATATTCCCGGAGGTGTGGTGTCTGGCACAGCGCTGATCAGGCCCGATTTTCCGGAATTGCTCGAATGGCCATTTTTGTGGCAACAAACGGAGTATGTATTGGGTGGGGGTGGAACCAACTTTATGTTCCTGGTGCTGGCTGCCGATCAAATATTAAATAAGTAGCCAGTTTGAGGGGTATCTTGTCTGCCGACTTACCATGATGTTTTTAAAATAAATTACCCGGAAAAAGCCTTAAATTAATTATGATATGGACATTAGGATTGTTTTTGTTTCAATGCTTTTGACAGCGTTACTTTGTTTTCCCTACATGACAAAAGCTCAAAAAAACCAGGATCAGTTTTACCTCTATGTAGGAGTTTATACCCAGTCGGAAGAGGAGGGTATTGTTGTGTATAGATTTGACGCACTGCAAGGAGCATTGCACTACATGAGTACTACGCAAGGTGTGAAGAACCCATCGTACCTGGCTATTGATGCCAGACGAAATCATCTGTTGGCCGTAAACGAAATAGAGGTGTACAAGGGTCAAAAGACTGGTGCAGTCAGTTCATTTAATATAAATCCTGCCAACGGTTCTCTTAGTTTAATCAACCAGGAGGCCAGTGGCGGCGCTTCGCCTTGTTACATTAGCATTGACAAAGGGGGACGCTATGCCTATGTTGCTAACTACGGAGGAGGCAATGTGGCTATGCTACCCGTGCTGCCAGATGGCACGATAGAGCCTTTTAGCGACCTGCAACTACATCGGGGCAGTGGCACAGTGGCAGGCAGACAAGACAAACCACATGCACATGCAAGTATGATTGCCCCCAATAACCAGATGGTAGTAGTGGTCGATCTGGGTATTGATAAAGTGATAACCTACGACATAGATGCAAAAGGAGGGAAGTTGGTACAAATGAATGAGTTCAATATGCAGGATGGTTCTGGGCCGAGGCATTTGGCGTTTCATCCCAAAGGTAAGTTTGTCTATATCATCTCCGAACTCAGCTCCACCATCTCGGCTTGCACCTGGGATGCCAAAAGCGGTCAAATATCAGAACTGATGAAAGTAAGCACATTACCCGTTGATTATGAAGGGAATAACTCTTGTGCAGATATCCATATTTCGCCTGATGGCAGGCACCTGTATGGTTCTAATCGCGGCCACAATAGCATCGCAATTTTTGATATTGACCAGGATACAGGCAGCATCACTGCGACTGGCCATCGATCGGTAAATGGCAAAACTCCGAGAAATTTCGTCATTGATCCGACCGGTAAATTTATGCTCGTTGCCAATCAGGACTCCAATAATATTGTGGTGTTCAAAATTGACAAGGAAAGTGGCATGTTAAAGAGCAATGGGGTAGAAGTGGCTGTTTCTAAACCGGTATGCCTCAAGCTGATGGTTTCGAAGTAAAGCATTTTTGGATTTTATTCTATAATTGACCAAATTTATGGTATAGCCATCATTAAATATCTGCTGCCATGAAATACAATAGTCAATTTAGGACCTGTCCAAAAACCGGAAACGTAAAAAGAAGGGATTTTATAAAGGGGTCAATGCTCACCGCAGGAGCGCTGGCTTTCAATACATTCCCTCATCACCTCTTTGCCAGCGAAACCAAAAAATACGCCACTGACCGGATAATACTGGGCGATACAGGCATCAAGATGTCGAGACTGGCCATGGGCACCGGCACCCATGGAGTAAACCGGCAATCGAACCAGACCCGCAAACTTGGGGTAAAAGGACTAGGGGAATTGCTGCACGCCGCCTATGATGAAGGGATAAATTTTTGGGACTCGGCAGATCAGTATGGCACCCATCCTCACCTAAAAGAAGCCCTGAAATATGTGCCGCGTGAAAAGGTAGTAATTCTCACCAAAACCCACGCCACTACCGAGCAGGAAATGCGCAATGACCTGGACCGATTTAGGAATGAGTTGGGCACAGACTATCTCGATATTGTATTGTTGCATTTTATGACCGATCCCAATTGGCCAACCATCAAGAACGGCGCAATGGAAGTGCTGGCGCAGGCTCGTGAAGATGGTATCATTAAGGCTCATGGTGTCAGTTGCCATACCCTGGGCGCGCTCAAGGCTGCCGCCGATTCCGATTGGGTACAGGTAGATTTGGCTCGCATCAACCCTTATGCTTCGCGTATGGATGGCTCAGTAGATGAAGTAGTGCCGGTGCTCAAAAAAATGAAAGCCCAGGGCAAGGGTATAATCGGCATGAAAGTATTTGGCGCCGGGCAATTGGTCGATAAAAAAGATGAATGTCTGCAATATGCTTTGGGGCAGGATTTTATAGATTGTTTTACCATTGGCCAGGAAGGCTTTGATCAAACCAGTGATTTGATGAAGCGGATTCCCGAGGCCAGTGTGCGAGGATAAATATATCATGGGTCACCAAATTAAGTGGCCCTGTGGTTTTACATTTTTTTGTGAAAAGTACCAGATGCCACGACAGCATACATCTGCTTTTCATTAACAAATGTTAAAATCAATTTTATGGTTAGTAGGGGGATATCGTCAAATGGGTTGACGCAATTGTTTTTTTATAATAATTTGATTTTAACGATTTTAAACTGCTTGTGAATCAACCCCGAGATGGGTCTTACACCTGTCATTGCATATGGGAAATTGCGGTTGATCCAGGGTATTTTTAAAATCAATATCTCAATACATGCATATCCATTTTTAAAAAATTACTTTTGACTTGTAAAAACAGATACTTTTTAGAATGATTTCTACGGTAAAGCAATTGATGCTTATTGCCTTATTTTTAAATATCTTATTTGCCTGCCAAACTAAAAAAAAGCAAATATCAAAACCGCAAGCTAAGGTGGAGATGGGGGTGCCTGGAGATTTTTACCCAATGCCACAGGAGGTTGCTGAGCAAAAGGTAAAAACGCTGCCTATTGGAGCGACAGCTCCGAATTTTAGATTGCCTGGTGTCGATGGGAGATTTTATACGGTTCAAAGCTTCGAAAAGTCCAGTGTACTCATGGTGATATTTACCAGCAACCACTGCCCGGAAGCACAAGCTTATGAAGCAAGGATCATGGCGCTGGCTGACGATTACAAAGATGAGGTACAGGTGGTGGCTATTTCGTCCAACAGTCCCAGAAATGCTCAGCCAGAAATGTATAGCATTAGTGACCTTGGCGACTCCTTTGAGGATATGAAGCTTCGTGCCTTAGACAAAGGCTATAAATTTCCCTATCTCTACGACGGCGATACCCAATCTGCCGCGCTGGACTATGGTCCCGTAGCCACACCCCATGTCTTTTTGTTCGACAAATCGCGCAAACTTAAGTACCAGGGCCGTCTCGATAAAGATGTGCATGCCGGCAAAGCAGGCGATGTGCGCGCAGCGATCGATGCGATATTGCTGGGAGTGGAAATATTGGAACCCAACACCAGCGTGAAAGGCTGTGAAATATTATGGGAGTGGAATAGAACGGAAGCTAATGCCTTAAATGCTGATTGGAGGGCAAAGGAGGTGAAACTAAACACATTGGGACTGGAAGGGTTGCGTATTCTGATGAACCATGATTCCAATAAACTTTGGCTGGTAAATATTTGGGCCAGCTGGTGCCCGCCCTGCCGCGATGAATTGCCAGACCTGATCGCCACGCACCGCATGTTTCAGCACCGCGATTTCGAACTGATCACCATAAGCATAGACAAGGCAGACCGGATGGAAAAAGTGCTGGAAATGCTGAAGAACAATCATGCAGCAGTAAGCAATTTTATATATGCCGACGATCTCAATTATGATTTGATTTCGGCAATAGACCGCGAATGGAATGGTACCATACCATATACTATACTGGTAGGTCCTGACGGAAATATCAGTTATAGAAGTCACGGGGCTATAGATCTATTCGAATTGCGAAAGGCGATTGTTGATCATCCTAAGATGGGGCGCAAATAATGTGATTTTTCAGAAAGATTTATTTAACCGGAAAATCAAAATAGGTAGTGGGAAAAGGCTCGTTCCTCAGTGTGAAATGCCACCATTCTTCTTTATAAGGACGAAAACCATGCGCCATCATTGCCTGTTGTAGCATCATTCGGTTGGTTCTTTGTTGCAGGCTTAGTACCTCACTGGCATATCCTGATCTTGGACTGAAAAAATCCCAGCTTGTACCCATATCCACCTCTTGCCCCATTTGGTACCCTGATAGATAGACCAAGGTGAGGTCAACCGTGCTGCCCCTGGAATGCCCCGACCTGGAGCTGATGTATCCTTGACGAAACAAGGATTTTTTATCAATATCCGGGTAATAAGTGGCTTTCATCCTGGTGTCTTGGAGGTCTCTGCTCCAGCGGACAAAGTGGTTGACTGCTTGCTGTGGCCGATAGCCATCGAACACTTTTAGCCCATAGCCTGATGTCTTCAGTTCCTTTTGCACGTTATACAGCGCCATGGCGGCTTCGGCAGTCAGGTAACATATATTGGCCTGATATCCATCGATGGTGTCGCCAACAAAATTGTGAGTTGAAAAATACCTCAGATCGATTTCTATGTCCGGAATCACCTTTTTCACATCCACAAAATCATCGGGCACGTGTTGATTTTCAAAAACAAAAAAGACTATATATGTTAATAATAATCTGAGGATCATTTATTAGTACTGTACTATGAAAAAAAAGAAGTAAGCTATTTTTTAGATATTTAGATGTTTGCGCTTTGTGCGCGCGTCAGGAGCAGCCCATGTACTAACACAGGGTTTCACCTGGCATTCAGCATATGTTTCTTGTATCGCGATGGCAAATAAATACATGTATTTTAATATACTCAGTCATTTTTCATTTTTTTAATTTTTATACTTGCCCGTCACAGGCATAGCCGGTAAGTATGCGTTCTTTGATGCATTGACACCCATGAAGATACTGCGCATATTCATAAAGTTATTTTTACACACTTCGCATTTGAATAGTGAAATAGTAGTTTGGATATTGCAGAGAAGAACACCGTGACTGACCAGGCAGGTCATTTTTTATCGAACTGAACTTAAAACAGAAATGGAATGAAAGCAAGAGAATTATTTGATGTAGAAGGTAAGGTCGCGCTCGTGACTGGTTCTACCGGTGGCCTGGGCAGCTTTTTTGCCAGGGGGCTGGCCGAAAATGGATGTAAGGTAGTATTGAACGGACAATCGCAAGCCAAAGTAGATGCGCAGGTTCGCGAATTCAACGATCTTGGGTTTCAGGTTCTTGGATATGCTTTTGATGTGACCAACACCCCGCAAATAAACGATTGCGTAAAGAATATAACCAATGAAATCGGGCAGGTTGATATTTTGGTCAATAATGCGGGAGTCAACCTGCGGGCGCCTTTGGAAGATTTCGACGATGCAGACTGGGACAAGGTCATTGGTATCAACCTGACCGGAGCCTATAAAGTTTCTAAAGCCGTAGTAGCGGGAATGATCGCCAGGAGGTCTGGAAAAATCATTAATATTGGCTCTATGCAAAGCGAATTGGGCAGACCCACCATTGCACCCTATGCCGCCTCCAAGGGGGGCATCAAGATGCTTACCAAAGGTATGGCCGCAGACTGGGCCAGGTACAACATTCAGATCAATGGCATTGGCCCGGGCTATTTCAAGACCGATATGACCAGGGCATTGCATGAAGACCCGGCTTTTGATGCGTGGCTTTGTGGTCGCACCCCAAGCAACAGATGGGGCGATCCCGAAGAGTTGATCGGAGCGCTGCTTTTCCTCTCCTCGGCCGCCAGCAGCTATGTCAATGGCCAAATGTTTTACGTAGATGGTGGCATGCTGGCTACGGTCTGAAACAAGCAAGTGAGATGAATGATCTTAGCCATCCTTATCATTGGAAATACACCAGTCCTGAAACAAGAGGCCTACACCTGATCGTCAGTCCGGACAACTCCGCCTGCCAGATCACCTGGATATTTCGCTTAAATTTGAGCCAAGGCCAGACGTACACGCTGAGGCAGGAAGCGCTTGAGCAAAACGGGGTGGTAGTGGCCGGCTCAATAGAATTAACATACCACGGACATCGCCTCTCTTTGGGGAAATGTGATTCATTTTATTTACCGGCAAAACAAGACTTGCTTGTTTACGCAAGTGAAGATTGCACCATTTTATCGGAGGAAGCCACTTCGAAGACAAAGGAAGCTTTTTTATCAGAAAATTTGATTTGTCCCTCCCCTTGGGCGACATACACCAAATACATGGCGTGCCGCCATTCCGGCGCGAAGTGTTTGTGACCCTGGCTCAGCAAGATGAAGCCTCTCGATTGATCTGCGGTATCACCTTTGGTGAGCCGGGAGCCTGGACCAGTTGGCCACCGCACCAGCACAGCAAAGATTTGGAAGAAGTATATTGCTATTTTGATGTCCCATCACCGATGAAAGCCTTTCATTATTCCGGCAGAGAGATGGGTGCCTTCGAGCATATCCATCAGGTTTCTACCGGTGATTGCGTCATCGTGCCGGAGGGCTACCATCCGACCTGTGGTATGCCCGGGGTGTCGAGTTGCTATTTTTGGGTAATGGCAGCACATCGCCTGGCTAGCCGCAGATATGATCTGGCGGTAAATGATCCATCCTATCCGGGATAGGAGCAGGGACTTGATTTCTCAGCGTTGGAAAACTTGGAAAGTTAAAAGCATCCTGCATTTATCATGTAGAAACTCTCAACGCATATATTCATTCTGAAACCAAGGCTTTAAAATTTCCAGATTCATTTTTAATTACCTTAAATTCGATAACTCTATCCACAACCAGGGGACTATTGTTCTCTTTTTTTAGGGGGACATTTCTGCAAAATGCAGTTTTACCCATTACAAATCCGGGGTCATTTATAAGAAATGAAATCGTTTAAAAATATGCCTGATTCGGTGCTCTTGTCCCAGGGTTTTTGGTTCAAGCTGTGCAATTGGCCTATCAAGAACTATCTGGTTGGCGACTATGCGTATTTCACATAACACCGGCAGGGTTATTAAACCTGAATAAACGATTTATTTGAGTCTAATGTATGTATATACGTTAGGCTAGTCGGGAGCAAATTGTTAAATCATAAAAAAAACCTACCATAATCGATTGATTATAAGTAGGTTTTATATTTTAATGGAGGTCTCGGGCGGATTCGAACCGCCGTAGAAGGTTTTGCAGACCTCTGCCTAGCCACTCGGCCACGAGACCATTGTTTTAATGGGATGCAAAATTACAAAAACTGTACATTGAAGCAAATGTTTAATGGTTTATTTAAAATCGGATATGAGCCTTATTTGTCACATTTTTCACCGATCTGTCCGACTCCACGCTACCTATTGCAAGGGGAGTATGGTTTTCAAACTGATTTGATCTGATCAATACCAACGTACAGGCGTAAAGCGATGCTATCCCTTGTTTGGCGGCAAGCAATTCCAATTCCCTGTTTTCGGTTCCCGGATTAAAGATAATTCTTTTGGGTTTTAACCCTGTGATATAGTCGTACCATTCCTGTTGGTTGGTGGGATTGAGGTACAATGTGACGGTATGTACATCTTCGATCGGTGGTTTGGCCCGGAGATCCAAAATGGATTGTTGGAGGATCTCACCCCTTTTTATCCCCACAGGTACAAATTCAAAACCTGCCTGATGGAGCATGTTGCAGGCCAAAAAAGCATATCGTGACGGATTGGGGCTGGCGCCCAGTACAACAGTTTTTTTCATCTTAGCTATTACTCATTTTTTTGTCCAATGTTTCAATCTTATTGTCAATATATTTTTTTTGTTCATTAAACCTTTATCGAAATTGCACCTCTAAGAGGTGAAAAAAACGATGCAGTTTGGAAGATAAAGAATTGCTGAATAAGCTGCGCATGCCCGACACGCGCAATTATGGATTTAACTTACTGGTGCGACAATACCAGCAAAAAGTCTATTGGCATATACGTAAAATGGTAATAGACCATGACGATGCCGATGATCTGGTACAGGAGGTATTTGTAAAGGTCTGGAAAAACCTGGACAGCTTTCGGGAAGACGCCAGCCTTTTTACCTGGATATACCGCATTGCCACCAATGAATGCCTTAACTTTTTGCGAAAAAAGAAAAACCGGTTTTTTATTCCCATTCATGATGTGGCCGCCGAACTATCCACAAAACTGGACAGCTCGCCAGCCTTGGCCGGGGATGAAATACAATTGAAGCTGCAAAAGGCCATTTTAAAGTTGCCCGATAAACAGCGATTAGTGTTCAACATGAAGTATTTTGATGAGCTCAAATATGAGGAAATCTCTGAGATTACCGATACAAGTGTGGGCAGCCTGAAAGCAAGCTATCACCTTGCAGTAAAAAAAATAGAAGAATATATTAAATCTGATTAAACCAAAGTTAGTTGACAATGTCTAACGCAGCAAAAGATAAATCATGAAACTCGATGATATCCATAAGAAAAATATATTTGATGTGCCTGACAGGTATTTTGACCAATTGCCTGGCCAGATACAAAAGAGAATAACTAAAAAGGAAAATCTTTACACATCTGTGGTACGCAACGGTTATTGGCCCAGGCTGGCCATACCGGCATTGGGTCTGGTACTCGTCCTCATATTTTTTGCTAATCCCGGAAAATATCAGTCGGTTGAAAGCATAGAAGTGATGTTGGCTGAGGTGAGCGATGAAGATGTGATTGCCTACCTGCAAAGTACCGATATTACCATTGAAGAAATAATGGAACATGTAGATGGCGAGGCTTTGGTGTTGGAACCTGCTGATCCACTGACCAATGACCTGGAAATAGAAAATCTTGACTTAAATGCCCTGATGGATAATTATGGCATCGATGAAAATTATCTGTAGATCTTTAAAATAAAAATATCATGAAACATATAATCATTTTATTCTTGTGTGCCTTATTTGCACCGCTTGTGTACGCACAAAGCAACGAGGCAATGGAAAAAATAGAGAGTGCCCGCATCGCCCTCATCACCGAGCGACTGGAATTGAGTCCGGAACAAGCAGAGAAATTCTGGCCGGTCTATCGTGAATACAACGAACAGAGACAGCAGATCAGAAAAGAATACCGCAACCAGCGAAGCAACATGAACATGCAAGAGCTTAGCGAAGAAGAGAGCAAGCAAATGGTACAAAATGCGATGGAAGTAAAACAAAGGGAGCTTAACCTGGAGAAGGAATATGCCCACAGACTGACCGAGGTGATCTCCACACAACAGCTATTCAAGCTCAAAAATGCAGAAAAGGACTTTCAGGGCATGTTGCTGAGGCGCATTCAACAGCAACGTCAGATGCAGGATCAAAACCAAAAAATGATGCAGCGCAGGGAAATGATGAAGGATCGGAACAATAATTAATGACCTGTGCCAATAGGTGGTGTCGGCACCCACCAGGATGTGACTAAGTAAGATCAGCCATAAACATAGCAGTACAATAGATTATCTGATTGAAACGCAAAATTAAACATATTGTGTTGATGATAGGCTTAGGCCTGTTGGTCGTAATCCGGAGCCAGGCTCAGGACTACGACTCTTTGTTGCAATACTATTTGAAGAGCGACTCAATCATGCTCGACGAACTGGCGCTCGAACTGAGTGCAGGTGATATGAATATCGATGATCTCATAGCTGGTCTTATGGGTCAAAAAGTCCGTTATTCAATGCTCACCACTCGCCTGGGCTATACCAGCAGCATCACTTATGCAGGTCGTGACTTTGGCATCGATCAGCAAGGCCTCGGCATAGGAGCCACCTACTATCATCATACCGGCATATTTGCAGATTTATCCGGGTATTGGAATAGCGACACCAATCCGCGCTACAACCCCACCATAGCATCGCTCGGATACATGGGAGTACTCACACCAAAATGGACTTACACCTTTGGCTACGATCGGTATTTTTACCAAAAGCCCGATAGTAGTGAGCTTGATGTCTATTATCCGTTTTCAAACAGCATAAATGCCACCTCCTATGTTGAACTTGGAAAATTTACCCTTACCTCCGATTATTCCTTCCTGTTTGGCGAAGAACAGTCACACCGGCTCCGGGCGGGTTTGATGTATAGCATTACCGGCAGGAAGATTGGATTTATAGACCGTTTGGTTTTTATTCCCGGTATTTCTATGCTGTTGGGCAATTCTGATATTTACAAGGTGTCGCCAATTTATCCTGAAATGAATCTACGAACCAAATATGATTTGCACCGGCTTATGGTTCAAGATTATGGCAGGGCTCACATCAGCTATCTTTGGCGCAAAGACCGCCCAAAATACCGCGAGTTAGAGCAACTCACGTATGAACAATACAAAGACGAATTGGTCAATTATATTGTTGAAGATGAAAATGCTTTTGGCATCATGAATTATAGCTTTTCAGCGCCCCTTTATCTTTATGTAAATCAATTTACGCTTGGGCTCACCTATCATTATAATATTCCGGTCGAATTGCCCGGGGAAGATTTAGATAGTGCTCCAAACAGCTATGTCGGTGCCACCCTCATGTACAGCATGCCATTCAAAAAGCACAAATAGTTCCGGTATGTTTGTTTGTTGAAGGGTGATTATTCTAAATTTGAACCCCAAATCACAAGCAGCATGCATCATTTCTCCCTATACGAACTAAACAAACTTGTCGGTGAAGCCCTGGCCAAAAACCTGGAGCCATCGTATTGGGTGGTGGCTGAAATAGGGGAGATGCGCCAAAACCAAAATGGCCATTGCTATCTGGAATTGGTAGAGAAAGATGCGCATCAGATCAAGGCAAAATCCAGGGCAACGATATGGTCATACACCTTTCGTAACCTCAGTGGATGGTTTGAGGCCATCACCGGTGAAAGTCTCAAACCGGGCATGAGCATACTGTGCAATGTGACAGTGCAATACCATGAGGTATATGGGTTTTCGTTGAATATCAAAGATATAGATGCTCAATACACCCTTGGCGAAAGGGCAAAGCGCAAGCAGGAAATCATTGCCAGCTTGCATGCAGATGGAATTTTTGAGTTGAACAAAGAGCTTCCATTGCCTGTAGCAGCCCAGCACATTGCCGTGATCAGCAGTGAGTCTGCGGCCGGATTTGGCGATTTTATCGATCAACTTTCCGGCAATGTCGAAGGTTTTCGAATTCATGTAGAGCTGTTCGGTGCCACCATGCAGGGCGACAAAGCCGAGACTTCTATCATTGCAGCCATGCACCGGGTATTTGAGCGTGCGGTCGAATTTGACTTGCTGGTGCTTATCCGTGGGGGCGGTGCTTCCGTAGATCTCGATTGTTTCGATGCCTACCAGTTGGCCAGTCATATCGCTCAGTTTCCACTGCCGGTCATTACAGGCATAGGGCACGAACGCGATGAGACCATAGCCGATCTGGTGGCGCATACCAAAATGAAAACCCCAACCGCTGTGGCGGAATTTATTCTGTCAGGGATCCGTCAATTTGACTGTAAATTAGATGAGCGCTTCAAGACTTTAGCCAATAAGTTGCTCGCTACCACCACTGAGAAGCTGCTGGAGATCGATCAGCTTGCTGGCAGATTTCAACGACATGTCCGTCAAATACTCAATGACCAAAATATGGCTTTGCAAGGCATGAAACACCAATTGGCCTACGGCCAACACAATGTGATGAAAAGCCAGATGCAATACCTCGATGGCCAAATGTACACACTGGCCAGGGTGCCAATGAAACTGATCGAACAACAAGAATGGTCGTTGGGCCATTTGCAAAAAGAGCTGGAATTCATCGATCCGGTCAATGTGCTCCGGCGTGGATATAGTATTACGCTTATAAACGGGGTAAGTATCGCAAAAACCAAAAATATAAAAGCAGGGGCTGAGCTAAAAACCATAGCCCATGATATAACAGTGGAAAGTACAATCACAAAAATCTTAAATACAGACCATGGCAAAGGAAAAGTTTAATTATTCCAAAGCATTGGAAGAAATAGAGCGGATAGTATCTCAAATAGAAAACGGCGAAGTCGATATAGATGAGTTGTCGGAAATGGTAAAACGCGCGGCCACCCTCATCAGGCAATGCAAAGGTAAATTAAAGGAGACCAATCAGGAGTTGGATAGCATCATTGGTACGCTGGAGGAATAGTAGCTTGCGCAAACCTGTTACTTGCCTGGCTGAATTTATCGTGCTTTAGAAAAGTATAGCCCGGATTGGCTCCAATTAGTGTAAAATCATAATTGTCTCGTTGGCCGGCGCTCCTTGCCTACTATCACACTTGCCCAGATTGCTATAGCCATTTCCTTATTTTTTATAGCCAGCGGCTTTAGCTGATAGGAGCATCATTTGAAGTACTGCGAATCCCCATTTATTTTTCCCCGATAATTTAAAATTCACTGCATGAAAATCAGTCAAAATTGACTATTTTTGCATCTATTTTGAAAATATGAGCGAAGAGAAGCAACAAAACAAAGGCGAATATTCAGCCGGTAATATTCAGGTACTGGAAGGACTGGAAGCGGTTAGGAAGAGACCAGCCATGTATATTGGCGATACAAGCGTAAAAGGTCTGCACCACATGATTTGGGAAGTGGTGGACAACTCCATTGACGAAGCTCTTGCAGGCTATTGCGATACCATACGGGTCACTATTCATCCCGACAATTCAGTAAGTGTTCAAGACAACGGCAGGGGCATTCCGACTGATATGCACCCTAAAGAAAAAAAATCGGCATTGGAAGTCGTAATGACGGTGCTCCATGCAGGGGGAAAATTTGATAAGGACACCTACAAAGTATCCGGTGGATTGCACGGCGTCGGTGTTTCCTGTGTCAATGCACTTTCTATCCATCTCAAAGCCACCGTACACCGCAAGGGAATAGTCTATGAGCAGGAGTATTCCAAAGGCAAGCCACAATATTCTGTACGGGAATCGGGCACCACAGACATCAACGGAACCATCATCAACTTTAAGCCTGATGGTGATATATTTAGCGTTTTAGTATTCAATTACGAAACAGTGGCCTCGAGACTTCGCGAATTGGCATTTTTGAATTCCGGCATCAGGATATTCCTGGAAGATGAGCGTGAGCAAAATGACGATGGCAGCAACAAATCTGATGAGTTCTTTTCTGAAGGCGGGCTACGCGAATTTGTGAATTACCTGGACAGCAATCGCGAAAAGTTGATCGCGGATTGCATCTATATCGATACGGACAAAGGAAATATGCCTGTGCAGGCTGCTATGAGCTACAATAAGTCATACAGCGAAAATGTAGTCTCGTATGTGAACAACATAAATACCATCGAAGGCGGCACCCACGTAGCTGGTTTTCGACGTGCCTTGACCAGAACCTTGAAGTCTTATGCCGATAAGTCGGGCTTGCTGGACAAAGTGAAAATTGAGATCAGTGGCGATGACTTCCGCGAAGGGCTCACTGCCGTGATATCGGTAAAAGTGCAGGAGCCTCAGTTTGAAGGCCAGACCAAAACAAAATTGGGCAACTCTGATGTGATGGGCGCAGTGGATATTGCCGTGGGCGAGGCATTGAGCACCTACCTCGAAGAAAACCCAAAAGATGCCAAAATCATAGTACAAAAGGTAATACTGGCAGCTCAGGCCAGGCATGCAGCCCGCAAAGCACGGGAAATGGTACAGCGTAAAAACGTGCTTAGTGGCACCGGGCTTCCGGGCAAACTGGCCGACTGCTCCGATAATGACCCCACCGTGTGCGAGCTCTACCTGGTTGAGGGCGACTCTGCCGGTGGCTCAGCCAAGCAGGGCCGCAATAGAGCTTTTCAGGCGATTTTGCCTCTTAGAGGTAAAATATTGAATGTAGAAAAAGCACAGGAGCACCGCATCTACGACAATGATGAGATTAAAAACATGATCACTGCCCTTGGAGTGAGCTTTGGCACCCCCGATGACGACAAGGCGTTGAATATGGAAAAGCTCCGTTATCATAAGGTCATCATCATGACCGATGCTGATGTAGATGGCAGCCACATCAGGACACTGATTCTTACCTTCTTTTTCAGATATATGAAGCCGCTTATCGAAAACGGCTATCTGTATATCGCCCTTCCGCCCTTGTACCTGCTCAAGCGAGGCAAAACAGAACGATATTGCTGGAGCGAAGCCGATCGCGAAAGAGTGGTTCTTGAGCTGGCGCAAGATGGCAAAGAAGACGCGGTAAGCGTGCAGCGCTATAAAGGTCTGGGTGAAATGAACCCGGAGCAATTATGGTCAACCACCATGGATCCTGAGCGCCGAAGCCTGAAACTGGTGACCATTGAATCTGCCGCTGAGGCCGATCATTTGTTCTCTATGCTCATGGGCGATGAGGTGGCACCTCGAAGGGAATTTATAGAAGCCAATGCCAAATATGCCAATATTGATATTTAAATAAAACTGACCTAAAAGCCGGGATCAGGCCTGGTTTTTTTGCATAATATGTCCACACATGGTAGTAACAGACCGCACAATATCTCAAATAGGGAAAAGCAATTTTATCAGCCGCGATCTTAGCTGGCTTAAGTTCAATCAAAGGGTTTTGGATCAGGCCAAAAAGCCCGAACTCAATTTCTTTGAGAAACTTAAGTTTATGGCCATAACCTCATCCAATCTCGATGAGTTTTTTATGATCCGGGTGGGTAGTTTATATAACTACCTCGACTATGGCAAAGAGCGTGTAGATTATTCGACCTTAAGGGAAATTCCCTTTAAGAAAAAATTATTTCTCGAAGTAAGGGAATTTTTTAAAGAGCAATCCAGACACTACCTTGATGAAATCAGACCCAATTTCAAAAAAAATGGGTTTGAAATACTTAGCTATAACGAGCTGAGGGAAGGAGAACAGGCAAGGGTGAAAGACTATTTCAAAAAGACCATTTTCCCTATGCTCACCCCTATGGTCTTCGATAGTTATCATACCTTTCCCATGCTGGTCAACAAATTGTTGATTTTTGGCGTGGTCACCATCGACCATCGCGATGAAATCGAAAAGCGGCGTTTGTCATTTATACAGATACCCACCAACCTGCCCAGGTTTTTCGAAATTTATCGCGACGATCATATCGTCTTTGTTACCATCGAAGAGGTAATCCGGACATTCATCAATAAGCTTTTCAGAAATATCACCATCGAATCGGCCAACCTATTCAGGATCACCCGCAATGGTGACTTCACGCTCGATGAAAGTGATGACATTGATGTCAACTTTCTGGAAGAGTTGAGGCGAAAGCTCAAAACGCGCAAAACCGGACGTGTGGTGCGCATAGAGATTGATGAAAATCCAAACAGTTGGATGGTGAGGGTTTTGAAAAACCGATGGGACATCGAAGATGAAAATATATACGAGGTCGAACCCGGTAATTTATTTGACTATACCGCCTTTTGGCAAATTATCAAACATAGCGAATTTAAAAATAAAGTACCCAAACTCCACCCGCCGGTAAAGCCCATCTCCATGTTGGATATTGGGTCTGAAGAGACCATTTTTGAGGTATTGAAAGAGCGCGATGTGCTTTTGCACCATCCGTATAATAGCGTCGAGCCTTTGTTGGAATTGCTGGAACGCTCTGCCGAAGACCCAAAAGTTTTGTCAATCAAGATCACTATTTACCGACTTTCGAGTGAGTCGAGGGTTACAGCGGCACTGCTCAAAGCTGCCGAAAATGGCAAACATGTCTCTGTGCTCTTTGAAGTGAAAGCACGCTTTGACGAAGAAAACAACCTGAAAGAAGCAAAACGCCTGCAAGAAGCCGGTTGCTTTGTGATTTACGGAATTCAGGATGTAAAAACACATACCAAACTGCTGCTCATTGTACGCAAAGAAGGCGAAAAGGTGACCAGATATGTCCATATGTCCAGTGGCAACTACAACGAAACCACCGCCAAACTCTATACGGATTGGGGTATATTGACATCGAATGAAATCTATGCACACGATGTCTCTGAGTTTTTTAATGCCATTACCGGGCATTCCATGCCGCGTATTTACAAATACCTGCTCACTGCGCCCAAAGACATGAGGGCTCAGATCGTCAATCTGATCAGGATAGAAACAGCCAATGCCAAAAAGGGACTAAAGAGCGGTGTGGTCATCAAGATCAATTCTTTGCAAGACAAAGAAACCATCAGGGAATTGTACAAAGCTTCCCAGGCTGGCGTACCTGTTAAACTGATAGTTAGGGGAATATGTAGTTTGCGACCACAACGCAAAGGACTTAGTGAAAATATACAGGTGATCTCGATTGTTGGCGAGTACCTGGAACATTCGCGAATTTACTATTTTCATAATAATGGCGATCCAAAGATTTATGGTGGCAGCGCTGATGTGATGGTGCGCAGCTTCGATCGCAGAATAGAGTCCTTATTTATGGTCGTAGATCCGCTTTTGAAAAAACAGGTGATGAATATTTTGAATTACAACCTGATGGACAATGTCAATGCCTATGTGATGAAGGAAGATGGAACCTATGAAGTCCGTAAATTTGATAGTGAGCCGGAGTTTAATATCCATAAAAAGTTCTTTACGGTAACGCGCGAAGAAATAGATCAAGTAGAACTGGTTTGATCAAATTCCATGAAAAATAGTACTATTTCCTGAGTAAGGGGATATATTTGCAGATTACCGGATAAGAAACCGGATAGCAATAAATTGTATATGGTCTTTGTATCGCGATTAGTCAGGATCCAATTGTACAATTATTCATAAAACACATTTATGGAGTTAAAAACAATTCATGGAAGTTTTGGATTTTGAAACCATTTAATGCTTGAGGTCAAGCTTTTTCCAGACATTTATAACAATCAAAAAGAATATTTTGAAAGACATAAAATCAATACTTGCCGAACGTATTTTGATATTGGATGGTGCTATGGGCACCATGATCCAAAACTATAAGCTCAGCGAAGAGGACTTTAGAGGCGAACGGTTCAAAGACCATCCACATCCGCTCAAAGGCAACAATGATATATTGGTGCTTACCAGACCAGACATTATTCAGGAAATTGAACGAGCATATTTACTTGCCGGAGCCGACATCATCCTCACCAATACCTTCAGTGGCACCAGCATAGGTCAGGCCGACTACCATCTGGAGTCTGTCGTGTATGATCTCAACTACAACGCAGCCAAAATTGCCTGTGAAGTAGCAGCAGAGGTTACCGCTGCACATCCGGATAAGCCCCGCTTTGTGGCCGGGTCGCTGGGACCGACCAACAAGACCACCTCCCTTTCGCCAGATGTGAACGACCCCGGCTATAGAGCCATTACCTTCGATGCGCTTGTCCAGGTGTATAAGGAGCAGGCAAATGCACTGGTGGACGGCGGAGTAGATATTTTGATGGTGGAAACCATATTCGACACGCTCAATGCTAAGGCAGCTTTATTTGCCATTTCCACCATATTCGAAGAAAGAAAAAAGAAGCTGCCGATTATGGTTTCAGGCACCATTACCGATGCCTCGGGAAGGACACTTTCCGGACAGACGACAGAAGCCTTTTGGTATTCTATTTCTCATATGGATATTCTTAGCGTAGGCCTCAATTGTGCCTTGGGTGCAGATATGATGCGCAATTATATCCGTGAATTGTCGCGCCTGGCTCATGTGCCCATTAGCGTGCATCCCAATGCCGGCCTGCCCAATGAATTTGGTCAATATGACGAAACGCCGGAATATACGGCAAAAATATTAGGTGAATTTGCTGCCGAAGGTTTGGTAAATATTGTGGGAGGCTGTTGCGGAACCACGCCTCCGCACATTAAAGCCATCGCCGAAGCAGTGGCGGGGCATAAGCCCAGAAAGACCAAAGCACGCGACAGCTTTTTGCACCTTAGCGGGCTCGAACCATTGACGGTGACACCTGACAGCATGTTTGTCAATATCGGTGAACGCACCAATGTGACCGGCTCCAAAATGTTTGAGCGGCTTATCAAGGAAGATAAATATGATGAGGCCCTTGCTGTAGCCCTCAACCAGGTAGAAGGTGGAGCACAAATTATCGACGTAAACATGGACGAGGGCATGCTCGATTCTGAAGCAGCAATGACCAGGTTTCTTAACCTGATTGCTTCAGAGCCTGATATTGCCAAATTGCCCATTATGATCGATTCATCAAAATGGTCAGTAATTGAGGCAGGACTCAAATGTACCCAGGGCAAGAGTATAGTCAATTCCATTTCGCTCAAAGAGGGCGAGGAAGCATTTAAGCAACGCGCCACCCTTATCAAAAAATATGGTGCGGCCACTGTGGTTATGGCCTTCGATGAAGATGGACAAGCTGATAATTTTGAAAGGCGGATAGAAATCTGCAAACGCTCATACGACATCCTGGTAAATGAAGTGGGTTTCGCTGCCGAAGACATCATCTTCGATCCGAATATTCTCACGGTGGCCACTGGTATAGAAGAACACAACAACTACGCGGTCGATTTTATCAATGCCACCAAATGGATCAAACAAAATCTGCCCGGAGCTAAGGTAAGTGGCGGGGTGAGCAATGTTTCTTTTTCTTTCAGGGGCAACAACCTGGTACGGGAGGCTATTCATTCGGCATTTCTTTACCACGCCATCAGGGCAGGCCTGGATATGGGTATCGTAAACGCCGGCATGATCGAAGTATATGAGCAAATACCAAAAGACTTGCTCGAAATGGTGGAAGATGTACTGCTCAATAGGCGTAGCGATGCCACCGAACGCCTGGTTGACTATGCCGAAAAGGTAAAAGGCGCCGGTAAAAAAATGGAAAAGGATGATGCATGGCGCCAGTGGCCCGTAAAAGAAAGACTTAGCCATGCGCTCATCAAAGGTATAGTAGAATTTATAGAAGCAGACACCGAAGAAGCCCGTCAACTTTTCGACCAGCCCATACAAGTAATCGAAGGTCCGTTGATGGATGGCATGAGCGTGGTAGGTGACCTGTTTGGACAGGGCAAAATGTTTTTGCCTCAAGTGGTAAAGAGTGCCAGGGTAATGAAGAAAGCCGTAGCCTATTTGATACCCTTTATCGAAAAAGCCAAAGCAGATGCCGGAGGCGATGGCAGTGCCCAAGCAGCTGGCAAAATATTGCTTGCCACAGTCAAAGGCGATGTGCATGATATTGGAAAAAATATAGTAGCAGTGGTTTTGGCTTGTAACAATTACGAGATCATAGACCTGGGCGTAATGGTGCCCCTGGAAAAAATTCTCGAAACCGCCATAAAAGAGAAAGTGGACATTGTGGGTCTTAGCGGGCTGATCACCCCATCTCTGGATGAAATGGTATATGTAGCCAAAGAAATGGAAAGGCGCAATTTTACCATACCCTTGCTCATCGGCGCGCTACCACATCGCGCATACATACAGCCGTCAAAA